>DAHWFQ010000220.1:0-21772 GCA_027324895.1 Actinomycetota bacterium
GCCGCAGGCACGTACCTGGTGAACACCATGGCCTGTGTGCTGTTCCAGGTGCGGATGAGTCGCGGCGCGGAGGACACGCGCACGGCTTCGGGCATGCAGCGCAGCGGTGGCGCGTGGCTGGCACTCGGCATGCTCGTCTATGCGTCCGCGGTGGCATTCCGTCCACCCTGGGCGGCGGCCTTGGTCATGCTCGTGGCTGCCGCGATCCACGTGCTCGGCGAGCTCAAGCAATCAGGGGGATCGTTCGGCATCGGCTTCAACCTGCCCGCGGAACACCTGCAGGGCCAGTACCAGGCCGTCTGGAGCTTGAGCCTGAACATCGGTGCCATCATCGGCCCGACCTGGTTGATGTTCCTCGCCTTCCACCTCGGCGTGCTCGGCTGGGTGGTCATGGCCGCGCAGTTCTCCGTGGCCGGGTTGGTGACGCCGTTCCTCGTGGACCGCGCCCTGGCTGACCCGAGACGGAAGCTGGCAGTGTGATGGCGGGTTCCCCTCCTGCTGGCGAACCGGCCCCCGCGTCAGGCGAACTGCCTGCCTCGGCCGCCGAGACCGTTGCCCTGCAACCGCTCTCCTTCTACCTGCATGTGCCGTACTGCGCCACGCGCTGCGGCTACTGCGACTTCAACACGTACACCGCGGAAGAACTGGGCGATTCGGCTTCCCGCGCGACCTGGGCTGATACCGCGGTGCGCGAGATCGAGTTCGCAGGACGGGTGCTTGGCGACGCGGCTCCGCCGGTGCAGTCGGTGTTCATCGGCGGCGGGACCCCGACCCTGTTGGCGAGTTCCGATCTCGCGCGGGCCGTGGATGCGGTGCGCGATCGTTTCGGCTTCACCGCGGACGTGGAGATCACCACGGAGGCCAACCCCGATTCCGTCACCCGGCGCTCGCTGGAAGCACTGCGCGCCGCCGGCTTCAACCGCATGTCCTTCGGGTTGCAGAGCACATCCGAGCGCGTGCTCGCGGCGCTGGAGCGCACGCATCGTCCGGGCCGGTCCGCCGAGGCTGTGCGGGAGGCCCAGGCGGCTGGCTTCGACAACATCAACGTCGACGTCATCTTCGGCACGCCTGGGGAGTCGGACAGCGACCTCCGGCGCACCCTCGATGACGTCATCGGCCTGGGCGTCCAACATGTTTCGGCGTATGCCCTGATCGTCGAGGAGGGCACCAGGCTGGCCCGGCGCATCGCACGCGGTGAGACGCCGGCGCCCGATGACGATGTGCAGGCGGACCGCTACGAGATGGTGGACGCCATGCTCGCCGCGGCCGGCTACCAGTGGTACGAGGTCTCGAACTGGGCCCGGGACGGACGTGCCTGTCGGCACAACCTCGCCTACTGGGAGGGCGCGAACTGGTGGGGCGTGGGGCCAGGCGCCCATTCGCACGTCGGTGGCACCCGCTGGTGGAACGAGCGCCACCCCGCGGCGTGGACGCGCGCCCTCGCGGAGGGTCGCTCGCCCGCCCAGGCGCGGGAGATCGTGAGTGCGGACGATCGTGTGGTCGAGCGCATCATGCTCATGACCCGCATCCGTCGCGGTCTCTCGGTGTGGGAATTGGATCAGCCCGCCCTCGACCAGTTGTCACGACTGGTGGAGAACGGGCTGATCGCGGATCCGCGAAGTCACGGCGATCGAGTGGTGCTCACGTTGCGAGGTCGCCTGCTTGCGGACGTCGTGGTGCGGGCGTTGCTGCCCTGATGGTCACGCCCGCTCGGGGAGCGAGCGCAGGAAGGGGATGAAGCGCGGATAGGGCAGCCAGTGGCCCTGCGAGGCACGCACGCTCGCCACGATCGGCATCACCAGGTAGGCGAGTCCGAGTGGGGCCCACAGCAGCAGGAATCCCTCCGAGACCGCGGTCGCCGCGCCTGCGGCGAACAGGCCCACGAGCATGTTGAGCTGGAAGTTGATGGCCTGTCGGGCGTGCTGGTGCACGAACTCGCTGCGCGGGCCGAAGACCATGTTCACGAACACCGCGGCGAGTGGGGTGAGGATGAGGGTGAGGAGGTGCACGGCCACCGCCCAGCCCCGATCGGCGTCCTGCGACCGGGTGGGGGAGCTCGTCGTGGTGCTGGCCGAATCGATGCGCACGGTGCTCATGGGGTTCCTTTCGTTGCCTGTGACGCGCAGCATGGCTGCCGTCACCTGTGCACAACCGGATATCCACAACGGTTACCATTGGCACTCGGGGGCCGAGAGTGCCAAGGCGTCATTGACATCGAGGAGGTGCCGTGCTGGACGACCGCAAGCTCGCCGTGCTGCGCGCCATCGTCGAGGACTACGTCTCCACGCATGAACCCGTCGGCTCGAAGTCGCTCGTCGAGCGACATCAACTGGGAGTGTCGGCAGCGACCATCCGCAACGAGATGGCGGCCCTGGAGGATGAGGGCTACATCGCCCAGCCGCACACCAGCGCAGGACGCATCCCCACCGACCTGGGCTACCGACTCTTTGTCGATCGGCTGAATGAACTCAAGCCGATGTCCGGCGCGGAGAACCGCGCCATCGCCGAGTTCCTCGGTCATGCCATCGACCTCGATGACGTCATGCTCCGCACCACCCGCCTCCTCGCACAGCTCACACGCCAGGTCGCGATCGTGCAGTACCCGAGCCTGCAGCGATCGCTCGTGCGCCACATCGAACTGGTGCCGGTGAGCGGGCGCCGGGTCATGGTCGTCGTGATCGCCGACACCGGCCGGGTGGAGCAGCGCATCGCCGAGGTGCCACTCGACCTCGAGCCAGCACTGGTGGAGTTGCTGCGTTCGCGCCTCAATGCGGCCATCGCCGGCAAGCCCTTCGTGGAGGTGGCGGACGTCGTCGCGACCATCGTCGAGGAGACCGAGTACGTCAATCGCCCCGCGGTCGCGGCCATCGTCGCCTGCCTGCTCGAATCCGTGGTGGAGCGCCCTGACGATCGTATGGTCGTCGCCGGTGCTGCCAACCTGGCGCGCTACGGAAGCCAGTTCGAGACCTCGGTGGCACCGTTGCTGGCCGCCATCGAAGAGCACGTGGTGCTGTTGCGCCTCCTCGGCGAGGCCTCCAGCACCAACGACGTCCTGGTGCGCATCGGGGCCGAGAACCCCGCCTTGCCGACGTCTTCCGTGATCTCCACCGGGTACGGGATGGGCCCGGTCGCAGTCGCCCAGCTCGGTGTGCTGGGGCCCACGCACATGGACTACTCGGGCACGATGCGCGCGGTGCATGCCGTCGCGAGCTACATCGGCCGCTTACTCACGGAGGGCTGATGGCCGACTACTACGGGCTGCTCGGCGTCAGCAAGGATGCGGGCGCCGACGAGATCAAGAGGGCGTATCGCAAGCTCGCGCGTGAGTTGCATCCGGACGTCAACCCGGACCCGGCGACCCAGGAGAAGTTCAAGGAGGTCACGGCCGCGTACGAGGTGCTGTCCGACCCCGACAAGCGCCAGATGTACGACATGGGCGGCGATCCCAGCCAGCCCGGTGGTTTCGGGGCGCAGGGATTCGGCTTCGGTGACTTCATGGACGCCTTCTTCGGCGGCCAGTCACGGGGTCCGCGGCCCCGCATGCGCCGCGGTCAGGACGCCCTCATCCGCATCGAGATCGACCTGGTGGATGCGGTCGACGGCGCCGTCCGCGACATCACGATCGACACGGCGGTCGTGTGCACGGTGTGCAGCGGTCGAGGCACCGCCGAGGGCACGAACGTGCAGGAGTGCTCCATGTGCCACGGACGCGGCGAGGTCCAGTCCGTGCAGCGATCCTTCCTCGGTCAGGTCATGACCTCGCGCCCCTGCCCCCAGTGCGGCGGATTCGGGAACACCATCCCCCATCCCTGTGCGGAGTGCTCGGGCGATGGACGGGTGCGCACGCGCCGCACCATCAGCGTGAAGATCCCCGCCGGCGTCGAGACAGGAACGCGCATCCAGCTGAGCAGCCAGGGCGAGGTCGGTCCCGGCGGAGGCCAGGCCGGCGACCTCTTCGTGGAGATCATCGAGCGTGAGCACCCGATCTTCGAGCGGCATGGTGACGACCTGCACTGCACGCTCGCCCTCCCCATGACCGCTGCCGCATTGGGCGCCACCATCCCCTTCAGCACCCTGCACGGCGACCTCTCCCTTGACATCGCGGCCGGCACGCAGGGCGGCTCGGTGATCACGCGGCGCGGCGAGGGCGTGCCACACCTGCGCGGGCACGGGGCCGGAGACCTGCACATCCACCTGGATGTCAAGACGCCCACCAAGCTCGACGACTCCCAGGCCGCCTTGCTCAAGCAGCTGGCTGAGTTGCGCGATGAGGTGAAGCCCGAGCCGACGTTCACTGCAGGTGCCGGTGGCTTCCTCGGACGCCTGCGCGACGCCTTCGGCGGCGGCCGATGAGTGCATCGATGTTCCACGTCGAGCCTTCGACGTTGGCACGCTTGGGCGCGGGCGAGTTCTTCACGCTCACCGGCGACGAAGGCTTCCACGCTGCCACCGTGCAGCGGCTGGAGGTCGGCGAACAGGTCATGCTCGCCGATGGCCTGGGGCGGTTGGCGCACGGGGATGTCGTGGAGGTGACGGCGAAGGACCATCTCGTGATCCGCATCGTCGCCATCACGGAGGCGCCGCAGCCGAGCCCGCGGCTGATCGTGGTGCAGGCGATCCCCAAGGGGGATCGCGCGGAACTGGCCGTCGAGATGCTCACCGAGGTGGGTGTCGACGTCATCGTGCCCTGGGCGGCTTCGCGCTGCGTGGCGGTGTGGCGGGGCGAGAAGGTCGAACGCGGCGTGGAGAAGTGGAAGGCCACGGCCCGGGAATCCGCCAAGCAGGCCCGTCGTCCGCGCACTCCGCAGATGAGCGCACTCGCCTCCACCGATGACGTGGTCCGTCTCATCCGCAACACCTCGCCCTGCTGGGTGCTGCACGAGGACGGCGACGCGCGCCTGTCCAGCGTGGCCGTGCCACCCTCGGGCGACATCGTCCTGGTCGTCGGGCCCGAGGGCGGCGTGTCGCCGCAGGAGCTCGAAGCCTTCGCCGCCGCCGGGGCGGACGTCGTACGGCTCGGTCCGTCCGTCCTGCGCACGTCAACGGCCGGCGCTGTGGCGGCGGGAATCGTGCTCTCACGCACGACGCGCTGGGCATGAGCGGATAGCCTGTCATCGTGGCATGCGTCTTCTGCAGCATCGCGTCCGGTGGGATCCCGGCGTCGATCGTCTACGAGGATGACGGCGTCGTCGCCTTCAACGACATCGACCCCAAGGCGCCGGTGCACATCATCGTGATCCCGCGCGCCCACCACGCAGACATCGACGCGCTCACCCGGGCCGATCCGCTGCTCGCCGGCGCCATGCTGCGGGTGGCTGCGAACCTCGGAGCAGCCCATCTGGGCGGCTTCCGGCTGGTGATGAACACCGGCCCCGACGGCGGTCAGTCCGTCGACCATGTGCACGCACACGTGCTGGCCGGGCGCGGGCTCGGCTGGCCACCCGGATAAGGACTGCGCTTGAGCGACTCACCAGTTGTGGCACCGCTCTCCACGGCCACGATCATCATCCCCGCCTCGGTGCAGATGACGACACTCCTCGGCCCCGCCGATGAGATCGTCCGCACCGTCGAAGCGCTGGTGCCCGCCGTCGACATCCATGTCCGCGGCAATCAGATCACCCTCCAGGGGCCGGCGTCCGACGTGGGCCTGGTCGATCAGCTCTTCGCGGAGCTGCTCATCGTCCTGCGCACCGGTCAGGGACTCAGTGTGGATTCCGTGGAACGCGCATTCCACATGCTCCACGGGGCGGAGGCCGTGAGCCCGGCAGAGGTGCTCACCGCGAACATCCTGAGCAATCGTGGCAAGACCATCCGGCCCAAGACCCTGAACCAGAAGCGCTACGTCGATGCCATCGACGAGCACACCATCGTCTTCGGCATCGGACCCGCGGGTACGGGGAAGACCTACCTGGCGGTAGCCAAGGCGGTGCAGGCATTGCAGTCGAAGCAGATCAACCGCATCGTGCTCACCCGGCCCGCTGTGGAGGCCGGGGAGCGGCTCGGCTTCCTGCCCGGGACCCTGTCCGAGAAGATCGATCCCTACCTGCGCCCGCTGTACGACGCCCTGCACGACATGATCGAGCCGGACAAGATCCCTCGCCTCATGACGAGCGGCGTGATCGAGGTGGCCCCCCTCGCCTACATGCGCGGTCGCACCCTGAATGATGCGTTCATCATCCTCGACGAGGCGCAGAACACGACGCCCGAGCAGATGAAGATGTTCCTCACGCGCCTGGGCTTCAACTCCACCATGGTGGTCACGGGCGATGTGACGCAGGTGGATCTGCCCGGGGGTGTTCGCAGTGGTCTGCAGATCGTCCAGGAGATCCTGACCGGCGTCGATGACATCGCCTTCTGCCGCCTCTACTCGCAGGATGTGGTGCGCCACCGGCTGGTCGGACGCATCGTCGATGCCTATGGGCGTTGGGACTCGCAGCACCAGCCCCACGATTCCGCAGGAGTGCGAGACCAACGAAACCGGGAGCGTCGATGATCCCCAGCGAAGACATAGACATCGAGAACGAGACGAAGTACGACATCGATGTGCTGCGCACCTACCAGCAGGTGCGCTTCATGTTCGACAGGTTGCGGTTGCACCCGGATACCGGTCTTTCCATCCTCTTCGTGGACGAGGAGCGCATGTCGCAACTGCACGTCGAATGGATGGATGAACCGGGTCCGACCGATGTGCTGTCGTTCCCGATGGATGAGCTCGAGTTGCCCGAGGACGGCGAGGACGCGATGCCTGGCCTGCTCGGTGACATCGCACTCTGCCCGGCGTTCGCCGAGCGGCAGGCGAAGGAGAACGGGCAGACGCTGGAGGAGGAGCTGGCACTGCTGCTCACCCATGGCATCCTGCACTGCCTGGGCTACGACCATGCCGAGCCCGACGAGCACGCACTGATGTTCGGCCTGCAGACCAAGCTCCTCGGAGCCTGGTGGGCCCGCGATGAGTGACTGGGCCGTCTACCTGCTCGCAGTCCTGTTGCTGTTCGTGGGTGGGACCCTGGTGGCGTTCGAGACCGCGCTGGGTCGGATCTCGACATCGCGTATCGACGAGCTCTTCGCAGGCGAGCGGCGACAGCGCATGCAGGGGGTGGTCGACGACCGCGCGCGCTTCGTGACGGTGCTGCTGTTCGTGCGGCAGGCCTGCGCCGCGCTCGCCATCGTGCTGGTCGGCAACGAATTCGCGCGGGAGTGGGGCGTCCTCGACTGGCGCGCGGTCTTCGGCGCCAGCGGACTCATGCTCCTCGGCACCTTCATCGTGCTCGGCGTCGCGCCGCGCACCCTCGGTCGCCAGCACGTCGATGCATTCACGCGCGTGGGCGCGCCGGTGGCACTTGCACTGGCGGCGCTGCTCGGACCGGTGACCCGCGTGCTCATCACGCTGGGGAACGCGGTGACACCCGGACGAGGCTTCCGCGAGGGGCCCTTCGCGACCGCCGCGGAACTTCGCGAACTGGTGGATGTGGCCGAGGCCTCGCAGGTGATCGAGGACGAGGAACGACGGATGATCCACAGCGTCTTCGAGCTCGGCGAGACCATCGCCCGTGAGGTGATGGTGCCGCGCACGGAGATGGTGTTCATCGAACGCAGCAAGACGTTGCGCCAGGCCATGTCGCTCGGGCTCAGGAGCGGGTACTCGCGCATCCCGGTGGTGGGAGAGGACGCCGACGACGTCCTGGGCATCGTCTACCTGAAGGACATCACGCGTCGCGTCTACGAGCACCGCGAGGCGGAGTCGCAGGAACGCGTCGAGAGCCTCATGCGCCCCGCCGTGTTCGTCCCCGACTCGAAGCGGGCTGACGACCTCCTGCGCGACATGCAGGCCGCCCGCACGCACCTGGCGGTGGTCGTCGACGAGTACGGCGGAACAGCGGGGATCGTCACCATCGAGGACATCCTCGAGGAGATCGTGGGTGAGATCGCCGACGAGTACGACACCGCCGCCCCCGAAGTCGAGGAACTCGCGAACGGGTCGTACCGGGTCAGTTCACGCCTGCACATCGACGACCTCGCCGAACTGCTGTCCATCGCAATCGATGGTGCCGAGGAAGGCGTCGAGACGGTGGCGGGCCTGCTCGGCAAGCGCATCGGGCGCGTGCCCATCCCCGGTTCCGAGTTGACGATCGGGGGTTGGCACCTGCTCGCCGAGTCCGTCGCCGGCCGGCGCAACCGGGTCGGATCGGTGCTGGTGACGCGCGTCGACGGCGAGTCCGCCGCCGAGGCGCAGGAGTGAGCCCGCATCGCGGGCGCGCAGCGCTGGTCGTCATCGGCTCCGGCTTCCTGTTCGGCACCACGGGCACCTCGGTGGTGCTGGCGCGGACGGGTGCGTCTTCGCTGGCGGTCGCGGCGCTCCGCATGCTCGTGGGATCGATCGGTCTGCTCGCGGTAGCCCGCTACCAGCGCGAGTGGCACCACCTCATCCAGCTGTGGCGCATGCGCATGACCTGGTTCATGGGCCTCGGCGTCGCGGGGTACATGGTGACCTTCTTCGCAGCGGTGCAGACCGGCGGCGTGGCCATCGCGTCCCTGGTGTCGATCTCGCTGTCGCCCATGTTCACCTCGTTGTTCGCGCGGGCATACGGCGCCCCCTGGCCCGGAAGGACCTGGCTCGCCTCAACGGTGCTGGCCGTCCTCGGCGTCGCCCTCCTCGGGGCGCCCTCGGGCAGCTCCGCCTCCTCGCATCGCCTGCTGGGCGCCCTCCTCGCGGCGGCTGCCAGCGCGGCATACGGCACCTACACGGTGTTCGGCGCGCAACTCGTGGCCCGCGACCACCACGCGACCGACGCGCTCGCGGCCTCATTCGCCATTGGCGCGGTCATCCTGCTGCCGCTGCTGCTCACCAGCGGTGGGCAACTGCTCAACTGGCGCGGCCTGGCCCTGGGACTGTGGCTGGGGCTGGCGGCAACCACCTTGTCGTACGTGATGTTCGGATACGGAATCACCCACCTGGCGCCCGGAATCGTGGCGACCCTCGTCCTCAGCGAACCCGTGGTGGCGACGCTGCTCGGGGTGGGCGTGCTCGGTGAGGACATGCCCGCGCGCGGCTGGGCAGGCTGCGCACTGATCGCGACCGGCCTCATGCTCGTCGCGCGCAACGAGACCAAGGGAGCAACCGTTGTTTAGAGCCGGATTCGCCTGCATCGTGGGCCGCCCCAACGCGGGGAAGTCGACGCTCACCAACGCGCTCGTCGGGCGCAAGGTGGCCATCACCTCGGACAAGCCGCAGACCACGCGGCACACGATCCGGGGGCTGGTCCATCGCCAGGACGGGCAACTGGTGCTCGTCGACACGCCCGGTGTGCACAAGCCGCGCACCCTGCTGGGGGAGCGCCTCAACGAGCTCGTGCGCGCGACCTGGGCCGAGGTCGACGCCATCGTCATGTGCTTCCCCGCGGACGAGCCCATCGGACCGGGCGACCGCTTCATCGCCGCCGAGATCGCTGCCATGCGCCGAACGCCCAAGGTGGCCGTCGTCACCAAGGTCGACCGGGTCGATCGCGGAGCCATCATGGAGCGACTGCTCGAGGTGGACGCCCTGGCGAAGGCGCAGGGCTTCGAGTGGGCGCAACTGGTTCCGGTCTCCGCCAAGTCGGGCGAGCAGTTGGAGGTCCTCATCGAGCAGCTCATCCCGATCATGCCCGAGTCGGCGGCGCTGTACCCGTTGGGTGAGATCACCGATGAGCCGGAGGAGACGCTCATCGCCGAACTCATCCGGGAGGCGGCTCTCGATGGGGTGCGCGAGGAACTCCCGCACTCGATCGCGGTGGTCATCGAGGAGATGGTGCCACGCGCTGACCGACCCGATGACGATCCGCTCATCGACATCTATGCCGTCCTGTACGTGGAACGCGAATCGCAGAAGGCGATCGTCATCGGTCGCGGCGGTGAACGACTGCGGGCAGTCGGCACCAGGGCCCGCAAGGCCATCGCCCCCATCCTGGGGACCAAGGTGTACCTGGACATCCGGGTCAAGGTGGCCAAGGACTGGCAGCAGGACCCCAAGCAGATGCGCAGGCTCGGCTTCTGAACGGAGTTCCCGCCCGCCTGCCGGGCTGCGGACCGTGCCTGTACCGCGCCGGGTGTCAGCCGGCGAGGTCCCTGTTGCCCTGGTGCAACTCGGGGACCAGCTCATAGCGGTGGCCGTAGGTGTCGATGACGGCGATCAGGGCGGCGGCCATGGGGATGCCGATGAGCGCGCCGATGGGGCCGAACACGGCCGCGCCGATGAACACGGCGGCCAGTGTGAAGGCGGGGTGCAGGTCCATGGTCGCCTTGCTCACGCGTGGGCCGAGCAGGTAGTTCTCGATCTGCTGGTACACCGTCGCGAAGGCCACGATCCAGACGATGTCCAGCGGATGCTGCACGGCGGAGAAGGCCACCGGCACCATGATGCCGAGGTAGGTGCCGAAGGTCGGGATGAACTGGGACGTGATGCCGGCGAAGAGGCCGAGCGGCATCCAGTAGGGGACCCCGATCAGCCAGAAGGCCACCGTGTGCGCAGTCGCGGAGAAGGTCGCGAGCACCAGCCGCGACACCACGAAGCCGCCGGTCTTGGCGACGGCGATGTCCCACACCGTCACGAACACCTTCTGACGGTCGGGCTTCAGCCACGCCGCCACCATCCGTCGCACTGCGGGCGCCTCTGCGCTGAGGTAGAAGGCGAAGATGAGGATGGTGAGCGACTCGAAGAGGAAGCCCACGATGCCGGAGACGATGCCCACCACACCGCCGGCGACGCTGCTCGCGACAGAGGCCACCTTGTCGGGCGTGAGGCTGAGCTGGTTGGTGATGGTGGTGGCATCGAACTGGGCGTGGAAGGCGGAGTTCACCCAGCTCACAGCGGAGGTCACGACACTCGGCAGCGCCTGCACGGCCTGTGACAGCTGCCCGAAGAAGAGCGTCCCGAAGGCCGAGAGGAAGCCCACGACCGCCACCAGGAGTGCCAGGAGGACGAGTCCCGCTGCACCGCCGCGCTTCATGCCACGACGCTCGAGTGCTGCGACCGGTGGTTCCATGCCGATGGACACCAACCAGGAGATGAGGAGGATGAACAGGAAGGACTGGGTGACCCCGAAGAGCCACTCCAGGATCTGCAGCCCCACCCACAGGCTCAGTGCCGTCACGATGAGGCGGCGCGCGGACGCGTGGTCCAAGCGCCAGATGTGGCCAGTCTCGGGCTCGGTCATGGCTCCTCCGCGACCGAATCTACTTGGCAACCCTCACCGGGGGCGATGCGTGGCGTGCGTGTTGGCTGCTGGATCCGCGGCAGAATCGCCCCGTGCCCGTGTTCCGTGATGAAGCCATCGTCCTGCGCACGCACAAGCTGGGCGAGGCCGATCGCATCATCACGCTGCTGACGCGTCGCCATGGTCGGGTGCGCGCGGTGGCGAAGGGCGTGCGTCGAACGTCCAGCCGCTTCGGATCCCGCCTCGAGCCCTTCACCCTGGTCGACCTCCAGGCGCACATCGGCCGCTCACTCGACGTCGTGAACCAGGTCGAGACCATCGCCGCCTACGGCGCACAGTTCGTCGACGACTATCCGCGTTGGACGGCGGGTCAGGCCATGCTGGAGACGACCGAGCGCATGACCCCCGAGGAGCGGGAGCCCGCGCAGCAGCAGTTCCTGCTGCTGGTCGGCGGTCTCAGGGCCCTGGTCGAGGGCCAGCACGATCCCTCGCTCGTGCTTGATGCCTTCCTGCTGCGCTCGCTGGCCATCGGCGGTTGGGCTCCGTCCTTCGACGTCTGCGCGCGCTGCGGTGCCGTCGGACCGCACCGCTGGTTCTCCATCAGTGGTGGTGGCGCCGTCTGCGGTGATTGCCGGGTGGCCGGCTCGGCGACGCCGTCAGCGCTGACCGTGCAACTGCTGGGTGCCCTGCTCGCGGGGGACTGGTCGACAGCCGATGCCAGCGAACCACGCCACCGGCGTGAGGCCTCGGGTATCGTGGCGGCACAGTTGCAGTGGCACCTTGAACGCAACCTGAAGTCGTTGCCGCTGGTGGACCGGACGGGCTGAGGAGGTCCATGGCGCGCCGCACGTACTCCGATCCGCCGGCCCATCCCTCAGGGGCGACGGCCCCGCAGGTGGCAGTCGTGCCGCGCCACGTCGCAGTCGTGATGGACGGCAACGGGCGTTGGGCCAAGCAGCGTGGACTGCCGCGGACGGCCGGGCACGAAGCCGGCGAAGCCTCCCTGCTCGATGTCGTGCACGGTGCAATAGAGCTTGGCATTCCTTGGGTTTCCGCGTACGCGTTCTCCACGGAGAACTGGCGGCGCTCACCCGATGAGGTGCGCTTCCTGATGGGCTTCAACCGTGATGTGATCCGCCGCCGCCGCGATGAACTCGATGCCCTCGGCGTACGGGTGCGGTGGATCGGACGTGAACGCCGACTTTGGAAGTCGGTCATCTCCGAACTGGAGCAGGCCGTCGAGATGACGAAGTCGAACCGGCGCCTCACCCTCACCATGTGCGTGAACTACGGGGGAAGGGCGGAGATCGCCGACGCGGTAGCCGAGATCGCGCGTGCCGTACGTGCTGGCACCCTCGATCCGGGGCAGCTGGACGAGCGCCTCTTCGCCCGCTACCTGTATGACCCGGAGATGCCGGATGTGGACCTCTTCATCCGCTCCTCGGGGGAACAGCGCACGAGCAACTTCCTGCCTTGGCAGGCCGCATACGCCGAGCTCGTGTTCCTCGACACCCTCTGGCCGGACTTCGATCGCCTCGCGCTTTGGAAGGCGGTGGAGATCTTCAACTCCCGCCAGCGCCGCTTCGGAAGTGCCTGAGGGCGAGCGGCCGACGGCAACTGACAATTCGTTCAGAATTCCCTTGTGGCCGCCCGGGTTACGCGGGACATTGGGATCATGCGAAGCAACGCCAATCGTCATCTCGCCATCGTCGTCGGGGCGATCGCCTTGGCGGCACTCGTCGTGGTCAACCTGTCATCGGCGTGGCGCGTGCCGCAGCGTGACCCCAACTCGCCGGCCGGTGTCGTGCAGCGGTACGTGGCTGCCGTGTTCCAGCACCGTGGCGCGGCAGCGGTCGCCCTGCTCGACGGTAGCAATGGATGCACGGCGGCCAGTTTCAACCAGATGTACTACGACCAGGTGAGCAGGGTCGATCTGGTGGAGACGAGTGCGAGCGGCGATCGCGCGACCGTCCAGGTGCGTATCGAGCACTCGTCGGGCGATCCCTTCGGCGGCACGTGGACGGAACAGCAGTTCTTCGAGTTGGTGAAGGTGGGCTCCGACTGGCGCATCACGGGCAATCCGTGGCCGGCCTGGAGCTGCCCCGGGGTGGTGAAGTCATGATCAGCGCGCTGGTCGGCCTCCTCGTCGTCGCAGCGCTGGTGGTGACGGCACGCAATGCCGCAGGGAGGGGCCAGCGGCAGGGTGTCGGCACCGCGGTCCGTCGTTTCTTCCAGTTCGGCCTGCAGTTCGGCTTGGTCGTGGTGGTGGCGAGCGGGCTGTCCATCCTCATCGCCCGGCCCTTGCAGCGTGGGGTGCTCGCCACCGGCAACGATGCCGACCTGGCGAGGGGCCTCTCATTCAGCCTGGTGGGCATCCCCTTGCTCTGGGCGATCGCCCGATGGACACGTCGACGCATCGCCGAGGACCCGCGGGAGTCGACATCCTTCGGCTGGGCCGTCTACCTGACGGTGGCGGAGATGACCTCGCTCGCGGTCGCATCGCTTGCCCTGCAGGACTCCCTGGCTTGGGTCCTGCGCGCGCGCGACTTCGACGCCGGTGCCTTCGCGCGCACCCTGGTGTGGGGTCTGTTGTGGGTCCTGCACCGCCGCATCACGGCAGCGACGACTCCAGCCGGAATCGTCCGGGACCACCAGTACGCGGGAGCCGCGTTCGGGATGTGGAGCGCCGGCATCTCGCTGGCGAGCCTGGTCACGGTCAGCTTCCGATCGCTGTCGGCGCTGTCATCCGATGCCCTCGTCACCACGCAGGACCACCCGGCGACCCAGGCCGCCATCGGCGTGCTCATCGGCGCTGGCGTCTGGTACGTGTACTGGGTGCGGACCGCGCAACGCGCGGAGCGCAGCCAGCACTGGCATGCCTACGTGCTGCTGGTGGGCGTGGGTGCTGGCCTGGTCGTGGCCATCGTCTCGGCTTCGACGGTGCTCTACGACACCCTGGTGTGGTTCCTTGGGACCCCGGATTCGCCGGACCGCGCCACGCACTTCGCGAGCTCCGTGGATGCGGTGGGTCCCTTCGTCGCCGGTGCGGTCATCTGGTGGTACCACCGGACCCTGCTCCACGAGGCTCGCGCCGCCACACGCGACGAGGCGCGACGCGTCTACGAGTACCTGGTGGCCTTCATCGCGCTGTTGGCGGCGTCGGCGGGTTGCATGATCCTGCTCGTCGCCCTGTTGGAGGCGGCCACTGCGTCCACGCAGCTCGCGGGCCCGGGCGCGGGCAACACGCTGCTCCTGGCGGCGACCCTGCTCATCGTGGGCGTCCCCATGTGGTGGTGGTTCTGGCGCCGCATCGGGCGGGCAAGGCGGTCGGAGGCGGCTGCGGAGACATCATCGCCGACCCGGCGCATCTACCTGTTCCTGCTCTTCGGAGCGGTGGGCGTGGCCGCGGTGGTGGCGATGCTGGCCGCCGTCTACCTGCTCTTCGACGACCTGGTGTCCGGTGTGTTTGGCCTGGTCACCCTGCGCAGCATGCGTTGGGGCCTGGCCATCCTCGTGACCGCGGCGGTGGTGGCGCAGTACCACTGGCGCATCTACCGCGGGGACCGGGCCGTGGAACTCCCGCCGACCGGTGGCCCGCACTACGTGCTGCTGGCCGGTGCCCCGGACCGTGCCCTGGCCAAGGAGGTGGCGCTGCACATGGGAGGACAGGTGCAGGCGTGGACGGGCTCGGGGGATCCCGATTGCTGGACCGTGGCGGCGGTCATGACCGCGCTCTCCAGCGTGGACGCGGATGAGGTCGTCGTGGTCGCCGATGGCCAGGCCCTCAGGGGCATCGCCATCCGACGCTGAGCGCAGCAAGCAGTCAGCGGGCGGTGGCCGCGCAGGCGTGACAGGTGCCGACGATCTCGAGCGAGTGCTCGATGTCGCGGAATCCGTGCTCGGAGGCGGTGGTCCGGCACCAGGACTCGAGCGCGTCCAGCGAGACCTCGACGGTGAGCCCACAGCGCTTGCACACGAGATGGTGGTGGTGCTCGGCCGAACATGAGCGGTACCGCGTCTCGCCGCTGGCGGCCAGGACGGAGTCGACCTCGCCAGCCTGGGCCAGGGCCGCGAGGTTGCGGTAGACCGTCGCCAGCCCCATTCCGAGCCCGCGCTGCCTGAGTGCGGCATGGACGTCCTGCGCGGTTTGGAAGCTGCCGGCGAGACGCAGTTGCGTGAGGATCTCGGTGCGATTCCGTGTCATTGACGCGGACGGCGGCGTCGTCGTCATCCCAGGCTCGACATGAGCGAGACGACGATGAACATGAAGACCACACCGAGCACGGTGGCGATCAGGGTCATCCGCGACGAGTGTCGGCTGTGCGCCTCGGGCAGGATGTGCGATGTCGCCAGGTAGGTGAGGAATCCGGCGAACATGGCCAGGTAGAGCGCGAGCAGCCGATCCGAGATGGTGATGTAGGTGCCGACGGCGGCGCCGAGGGTACGTGCGCTGCCATCCAGGATGAGCAGGTAGCGCGCGCGGGCCTGCCAATGGCCATGGTGGATGAGCAGGCTCACCGTGTTCAGGCCGTCACTGAAGGCGTGGGCGATCACCGCCAGCGCGATGGCCAGGCCGATGGCGGTGGAGACGTGGAAGGCCAGGGCCACGGCCACACCGTCGAGGAAGACGTGCACGACCATGCCCAGAGCGCCGACGACACCGGTGGTGGACAGCGCGTGCGAGTGGCCCGCAGAGTCCTCGATGTCGCTGTCCAATGGCTCGTGGGCACCGGATGCGCGCTCCAGGATGTGGAGGAGCAGGAAGCCGGTGACGAAGGCCACGGCCACCGTCGGGATGTTGCCGATGGTCTCGATGTCGATGCGGAAGACCTCGGGGAGGAGGTCGAAGGAGACCAGTCCCAGGAGCAGGCCGGCCGAGAGCCCGAGCACCAAGTGCAGGCGTTGGTGCGAACGCAGGGCGAGCAGACCCCCGCAAGCGGTGGCGACGACAGTGAGGAGGGCGATGAATATGGCCACCGCGCGACCCTAGCTTAAATGAGAATGATTATCAATCGCGGGCACGCCCCGCATCACATGCGGCCCTGCAACCGGTTCACGATGACGAGGCACAGCCCGATGAGCACCGCGAGACGCATGAGGCGCGCCAGCGGTGACAACAGCGGCCAGGACAGGGCGATCAGCCAGAGCAGCAGCAATGCCAGCAGGCTGAGCAGGATCGCGCCGACGGCCCCATTCGCGACCATGAGCCCGCCCACGAGGAGCAGGGCCGTGAAGAGGGGGAACAGCCAGCGCGGCAGGCCATGCAGGCGCAGCACGATGGGGGCGGAGATGCGCTCGACCGTGCTGCGGGGACGTGCGGATCCGGGCTGGTGCGCGGTCCGTGCCGGGGCCGGGCGCTTGGTGGGTTTCGCCATGGGGGCATCGTGTCACAGCGAACGCGCCCTCCCAGCGTCAGGCGTCGGCCGGGTCAGGGCTGTGGACGGGGCCCGATGCGCGACTCCACCTTGGCTGCCGCGGCCTCGCCCAGCGCCACCCAGTCGGCGTCCCGCGCCCGGGCCGAGGGGAAGTCGATGGCCCCATCCGGTCCGTTGTGATGGAGCACCTCGAAGGCGGTCGACTCATCGATGCACTGCGAGAGCAGCGGCACCGTCGTGGTCTTCACCGCGAAGTCCGACATTGCTCGGCGGTGGTCACCGATGGTGGCCCAGCGCGTCACGATCACGGCCAGCCCCGGGTCGTCGATCGATGCGGAGACCTCGGCACCCAGGCACAGGCGCTGGGTGACCAGTGGCGCCAGTGCGTCACGGGCTGACGTGAGCCAGGCGTCGAGGTCATCGACGCGGTAGCGGGTGATGACGACGAATCCAGCCTGCATGCGCAGAACAGTAGACTTCCCCCCGAAATGGCCATCGAGCCATCAACCGACAGCCAGCCGGAATGGAGCGCAAGATGGCTATCGATCGCGTGGACGCCGTCGTCAATCTCAGCAAGCGTCGCGGATTCGTCTACCAGTCCTCGGAGATCTACGGTGGCAGCCGTTCCGCATGGGATTACGGGCCGCTCGGCGTGGAGCTCAAGGACAACATCCGGCGGGCCTGGTGGCAGCACATGGTGCGCGGCCGCGAGGATGTGGTCGGGCTCGACTCATCGGTCATCCTCGCGCCCCAGGTGTGGGAGGCCTCCGGCCATGTGAGCGCATTCGTGGATCCGCTCACCGAGTGCAAGAAGTGCCATCGTCGCTGGCGTGCCGATCAGTTGCTGGAGGCCTTTGCGGAGAAGCATGGCCGCGAGGCAGCGGGGCTCTCGGAGATCACCTGCACCAACTGTGGCAACAAGGGCGAGTTCACCGAGCCGCGCGACTTCAACGGCATGCTCCGCACCATGGTGGGCCCGGTCGAGGACGCCGGTGCGCTGCACTACCTGCGCCCGGAGACGGCACAGGGCATCTTCGTGAACTACCTCAATGTCGCGAACACGTCGCGCAGGAAGCCTCCGTTCGGCATCGGCCAGACGGGCAAGAGCTTCCGCAATGAGATCACGCCCGGCAACTTCATCTTCCGCACGCGCGAGTTCGAACAGATGGAGATGGAGTTCTTCGTCAAGCCCGGCACCGACGAGGAGTGGCACGAGTACTGGCTCGACCAGCGATGGAACTGGTACACGGACCTCGGCATGCACGCGGAGAACATGCGCAAGTTCGAGCACCCCAAGGAGAAGCTCAGCCACTACTCGAAGCGCACCGTCGACATCGAGTACCGCTTCCGCTTCGGCGGCAGCGAATGGGCCGAGCTCGAGGGCATCGCCAATCGCACGGACTTCGACCTGCGGACGCACAGCGAGCATTCCGGCACGGACCTCACCTTCTTCGATCAGGAGACCGGGGAGCGGTGGACCCCGTACGTCATCGAGCCCGCTGCTGGGCTCTCGCGCTGCGTGTTCGCCTTCCTGCTCGACGCGTACGACGAGGACTCGGCGCCGAACACGAAGGGTGGTGTGGACACGCGCACCGTCCTCCGCTTCGATCCGCGGCTCGCGCCCGTCAAGGTGGCGGTGCTCCCGTTGTCGCGCAACGCCGACCTGTCGCCCAAGGCCAAGGCCATCGCCGCTGACCTCCGGCGCACGTGGAGCGTGGAGTTCGACGATGCCGGTGCGATCGGTCGTCGCTACCGTCGCCAGGACGAGATCGGCACGCCCTTCTGTGTCACCATCGACTTCGACTCGCTCGAGGACGATGCGGTCACGGTGCGCGAGCGCGACAGCATGGAGCAGCAACGCCTGCCCATCGCGGGGCTGCGCAGCTGGCTCACGGAGCGGCTCCCGGCCTGCTGATGCAGGAGCGCCTGTTCGCCGGTGACCGTCCGCTCGTGGTGCTCGCACCCATGGCGGGCGTCACCAATCGCGCATATCGGCAGTTGTGCCGTGAGGCATCCCGTGCGATCTACCCCAGCGGTGGCGCCGCGCTGTACGTGTCGGAGATGATCACGTCGCGCGCGCTCATCGAGCGGGATGCGGAGACCATGTCGATGATCGCGTTCGGTGCCGAGGAATCACCCCGCAGCATCCAGCTGTACGGGGTGGACCCGGGCATCGTCGGAGCCGCCGTTCGCATGCTCGTCGACGAGGAGCGCGCCGATCACATCGACCTCAACATGGGGTGTCCGGTGCCCAAGGTGACGCGCAAGGGTGGTGGCTCGGCGCTGCCGTGGAAGCGGGACCTGTTCCGGTCGATCGTCGAATCCGCTGTGGTGAACGCGCGCGGCCGGGTCCCGGTGAGCGTGAAGATGCGCAAGGGCATCGACGACGACCACAGCACCTACCTCGACGCCGGTGTAGCGGCCGCCCGGGCTGGCGTCTCCTGGGTTGCGCTGCACGGTCGCACCGCACTGCAGATGTACTCGGGTATCGCGGACTGGTCGGCAATCGCCAGGCTCAAGGAGACCCTCGCCCCCCTGGGCATCCCGGTGCTGGGGAACGGTGATGTGTGGACGGCCGAGGATGCCTTGCGCCTGCAGCGCGAGACGGGTGCTGACGGCGTGGTGATCGGTCGTGGATGCCTCGGCCGCCCCTGGATGTTCGGCCAGATCGCAGCAGCCTTTGACGGAGCGGGCGCCGGGCCCGAGCCCGACTGCGAGGGCGTGAAGCTGCTCATGCTCCGACACTGCGAGTTGCTCATCGCCATGCACGGCGGTGACGAGGGCAAGGGCTGCCGGGAGATGCGCAAGCACATGGCCTGGTACATGAAGGGCTTCGTCGTCGGCTCGGACGTCAGACACCAGTTGGGATTGATCGACAGCGTGGCGGAGCTGCGCGGCCTGCTCGCCCGCATCGACGGTGCGCAGGCCTATCCCACCGAGATCGCGGAGGGCCCACGGGGGCGGACATCGGGGGCCAAGCGTGTCGCGCTGCCAGACGGGTGGCTGGACTCCCGCGAGTTGGCCGTCGGCACCGACCTCTCCCTGGCCGAAATCGGCGTGAGTGGCGGCTGAGTGTTCCGCATTTTCCGCCTGCTGCGGCGAACGATCACTGCGGCCGTCGTCGCCGTGGTCGTGACCATCGGCGCCACAGCCGCTTGGGTCACGCTGAACGCGCTGCGCGAGGACACCTCGCCCAGTGATGGCATCGTCGTACTCGGTGCCGCGCAGTTCAATGGCACGCCGAGCCCGGTGCTGCAGAACCGCCTCGACCGCGCCTACTCGCTGTACCTGGCCCACGTCGCCGGCTTCATCGTGACGGTGGGCGGGAGCCAGCCCGGCGACGTCTACACGGAGGCCACTGCGGGGCGTCTGTACCTGCATCGTCTGGGAATCCCCGAGTCGCATCTCAAGGGGATCCGCACCGGCTCGGACACCTACAACTCGCTCACCGCCGTGGCTACCTGGGCGCACGCCCACGGTTGGCGGACGGTCACGGTCGTCACCGATCGCTGCCACGAGGCCCGGGCCTCGGCGATGCTCGCGTCGCTGGGGTTCAAGATCCGACAGGCACCTCCGACGACCGGACCCGGCGCCGCCATCGTCTGGCCCTACGTCGTGCGCGAGACCGGTGGACTGCTGCGCTTCTGGCTCCTCAATGAACGTGGATCCTCCGCCTCCGACTGACAGAATCGGGGCGTGAGCCGCAGCCCCTTCGGAGACGACCTGCCGAGTGCCGGTTACGCGCCCGCCGATGAAGTGCGCTTCGTCGCCGAGGCGGCCAAGCGAGTCGATCGCACCGCCTTCGCCCGCGACCGGGCCCGCATCCTGCACTCGTCCGCACTGCGTCGGCTTGCTGCGAAGACGCAGGTGCTGCAGGCCGGCACCGCGGACTTCCCCCGCACACGACTCACCCACTCCCTCGAGGTGGCGCAGGTGGGTCGCGAACTCGGCGCCTCCCTCGGATGTGACCCCGACCTCGTCGAAGTGGGCTGCCTGGCGCATGATCTGGGGCACCCACCCTTCGGCCACAACGGCGAATCCGAGCTCAACGACCTGGCTGCGGACATCGGGGGCTTCGAGGGCAATGCGCAGACTCTGCGTGTGCTGACGCGGCTGGAGTCCAAGACCTTCGATGCCACCGGCCGCTCGGTCGGCCTGAACCTCACGCGAGCCGCGCTCGATGCCGCTGTGAAGTACCCGTGGGGGCGTGCCCTCAACGAGCGCAAGTTCGGCTTCTACCCGGACGATGAACCGATGTTTCGCTGGGTCCGACTGGGAGCGGTCGAGGGCCGCAAGTGCTTTGAGGCGCAGGTGATGGACTGGGCGGATGACGTCGCCTACTCCGTGCACGATGTCGAGGACGCGGTCTTCTCCGGGCACCTCGACCTGACGACCGTCGCACTCGAGGGGCAGCGCGAGCCATTGCTTGCCCTCTGTGAGCGCGAGTACGCGCGCGGTACCGCCATCTCCGACCTCGCCTCGGCCCTCGACCGCCTGGTGGCGCTGCCCTTCTGGCCCTCGCTCTACAACGGCTCACAGCAGTCCTTGGCAGCGCTCAAGAACCTCACGAGCAGGCTCATCGGCCGCTTCTGCGACGGCGCCCACAGTTCCACACGCGCCGAGTTCGGCGAGGGGCGGCTCACGCGCTACAGCGCCAACCTGCTGGTGCCCGAGGACATCCGGGCCGAGGTCGCCGTCCTCAAATCGATGGCGGCGCTGTACGTGATGCAGCGCCGGGGCGCGACGGCGGTCTACCAGGAGCAGCGGCGGGTCGTGCACGAATTGGTCGAGGGGTTGACGCTGGCCGGTGCAGCCGCGCTGGAGCCTTGGCTTCGTCCGCAGTGGTTCTCCGCGCCGCATGACGGTGCGCGGCTGCGCATCGTCATCGACCAGGTGGCCAGCCTCACGGACATATCGGTGCGGGAATGGCACTCGCGCATCTGCGTGTGATGGATCTGCATACACTCGCGCCATGGCACGGATACGGGACGAGGACGTCGCACTCGTCCGGGAACGGGCCCGCATCGATGAGGTGGTGCGAGAGTACGTCGGCTTGCGCAGCGCAGGTGGGGGCTCACTGAAGGGCCTCTGCCCATTCCATGACGAGAAGTCGCCGAGTTTCCACGTGACGCCCGCCAAGGGCTTCTGGCACTGCTTCGGCTGCCAGGAGGGTGGTGACGTCATCGCCTTCGTGCGCAAGATCGA
>DAHWFQ010000039.1:0-10387 GCA_027324895.1 Actinomycetota bacterium
GCTGTCGCCGCAGCGAGTGCTGCAGTTCCACGACTCGGTCATCAAGTCGGGCTGCGACATCTTCGTCATCCGTGGCACCACGGTCAGCGCGGAGCACGTGTCGCAGACGCGCGACTCCTTGAACCTCAAGGACTTCATCTACCAGTTGGACACGCCGGTGATCGTGGGCGGCGTTGCGTCACACAAGGCGGCGCTGCACCTCATGCGGGCCGGCGCTGCTGGCGTGCTCGTCGGCTTTGGTGGGGGCGCCACCCACACCACGCGCAGTGTGCTCGGCGTGCGCGTGCCCATGGCCACGGCGGTCTCGGAGGTGGCGGCCGCGCGTCGTGACTACCTCGAGGAATCCGGTGGTCGCTACGTCCAGGTCATCGCCGACGGCGCCATGGGGCGCAGCGGTGACATGGCCAAGGCGCTGGCCTGCGGAGCAGACGCCGTCATGGTGGGGTCACCGCTGGCACGTGCTGAGGAGGCGCCCGGTGGCGGTCGTCACTGGGGCCGCGAGGCGGTCTCGCCTGACCTGCCGCGCGGCGAGGTCGTCGAACTGGGAACGATCGGCTCGCTGCACGACATCGTGCTCGGCCCCTCGCACACGGCGGACGGCACCATGAACCTCACCGGCGCCCTGCGCAAGGCCATGGCGACCTGTGGCTACACCACGGTCAAGGACTTCCAGCGCTGCGAGCTCGTCGTCAACCGCTCCTAGCCCCAACGGCCGACGGCTCCTTCGTTCACGGAATAGCTTGCGCATTCCGTGAACGAAGGAGCCGTCGGCCGTTCAATTAGTGCGCGGACACCGTGGCGCGAATACGCCGAAGCAGCGATTCGCGGCCGTTGATGAGGTCATCCCAGGTCCAACGCACGAACGAGAATCCGGCCGATCTCAAGTCATCTTCGCGCTGCTTCTCGCGGCGGAAGGCGTCTGGGTCATCGGCGTACTTGAGGAGCCCGTCCGCTTCGCCGATGAGGCGCCGCTTCCGCCAGAGGAAGTCCACGCGATACGGGGTTCCCGTCGCGCCCAGCAACGGCACCTGCAGCTCGGGAGCCGGGAGAGCGTCTTGGATGAAGATGCCGCGGCTCATGGACTCGAGGGCCGACTCGGCCAATGCGGAGGAATGGCGCAAGGCAAGATCGAGGATGGCCACGCCCCGATTGCCGCACACGGCGTAGCGGGCGTCATAGAGCGCGCGTAGGTTCACTCCTTTGTGACGTGCGTAGTCCAGTGCTATCAGTGCGCGCTCGAGCGGCTGGGATCTGCTCACGTCGATCGCGGTTCGCGCCAGCGACGTCACTGCGATTCCGTCGACGACCGTGGATTGCCCCTCAGGCAGGTCCAGGAAGTGCAAGCGCACTTCGGGATCCGGCCTGCCTCCGCTGGACGGTGTCCCCGGTGCCACGTAGAGATCGACGCGTTGTAGCCCCCGGCTGTGGGGGATGGGAACCTGCAGCAGTACCGCGGCGGCCTCAAAGGCCAGGACCGCCCCTGTCGGAGCCGTCAGCAGGGCCGCGGAGATCCGCTCTTGTGCAGTAAGGGGCCGGGTGGGCGCGTACACCCCGCGGCGCAGTCGAACGATCTCGCCATTGCGCACGCGTCGGGTCAAAGAGTTGGGGCTGAGGCCGAGTGCGTAGGCCTGTGGCGCCGTGAATGGCGCATCGAAGGGAAGCTGGATCTCAGGTGTTCTGCTCATGCGCGAACTGGAGCGCGTTCTGTGCCAGCGCGATCGCACGGGGGGCCGATTGTGGACGCCATCGCCGCGATTCCCAGCTGTTGACGGCTCCTTCGTTCACGGAATGCGGCAGCGATTCCGTGAACGAAGGAGCCGTCGCCAGTTACCGTTGGGGCGTGGCGCGGAGGCCGGGGTTCGATGACGCGCAGGTCGAGCGCCTGCTGGCCCTCGTGTGCGCGAGCGATGACGCGCACCGCAGCACGCAGCGCTCCCCACTCGACCTCGAGCCGACGGTCACCGTGCGCCACTCCAGCGAGTCCGACGTGCAGCGCGCCTTCGACGGGGCCCACGCCGCGCAGGCCGAGTGGGCGCGGCGCCCGCTGCGGGAGCGCGCCCGGGTCATCGGTCGCTTCCACGACCTGGTCCTCGCCGAGCAGGACGCCGTGTGTGACGCCATCCAGTGGGAGAACGGCAAGGCGCGCACCCACGCCATGGACGAGATCCTCGACGTCTGCCAGGTCTCGCGCTACTACGCCAAGCGCGCCCCCCAACTGCTGCGCCCGCAGCGGCGTCGCGGGGCCTTCCCGCTGGCGACGCGGGCCCGCGAGCGCTACGCACCGAAGGGCGTGATCGGTGTCATCTCGCCCTGGAACTACCCCTTCAACGTCGGACTCGGCGACCTCATCCCCGCCCTGCTGGCCGGCAACGGCGTGGTGTGGAAGCCGGATCTGCAGACCATGCTCACGGCCCTCATCGGCGTCGACCTGCTCCAGGAGGCCGGCGTCCCGCGCGAGCTCGTCCGCGTGGTGGCAGGTGACGGAGCCGTCGTCGGGCCCATGGTCGTGGACCACGCCGACTTCGTGATGTTCACGGGCTCGACAGGCACCGGTCGCGTGGTCGCCGCGCGCGCCGCCGCGCGCCTCGTCGATGTGTCACTGGAGCTCGGGGGCAAGAACTCCTGCATCATCATGGCAGACGCCTTCATCCCCAAGGCGGTCGACATCGCCCTGCGCGGCGCCTTCGTCGGTGCCGGCCAGGTCTGCGTCGGCACCGAGCGGATCATGGTGCACGAGCTCATCGCCGACGAGTTCATCGCGGCATTCAGCGAGGCGGTGCAACGACTTTCCCTCGGCGCGGTGATCGGGTGGGGGAGCGACATGGGTCCGCTCATCAGTCCCGCGCAACTGGCGAGGACTGAGGCGCATGTCCGCGATGCCTTCGAGAAGGGCGCCACCCTGCTCGCCGGCGGCCGTCCCCGTCCCGACCTCGGGCCGCTCATGTACGCGCCCACCGTGCTGCTCGGTGTCACCGAGGAGATGGACGTGTGTCGTGCCGAGACCTTCGGGCCGGTCTGCGCGATCTACACCTGGAAGGACGAGGACGAGCTGGTGGCGCGCGTCAACGACACGGAGTACGGGTTGAGCGCGGCCATCGTCACCCCGAGCACACGCAGCGCCCGCCAGCTGGCGGCGCGTCTGCGGGTGGGCGCGGTGAACATCAACGAGCCCTTCGGCGCGGCCTGGGCGAGCATCGATGCCCCCATGGGCGGTGTCGGTGCGAGTGGCCTCGGGCGCCGACACGGTGCGGAGGGCATCCTGAAGTACACCGAGTCGCAGACCATCGCCACGCAGTCCTTCATCCCCCTTGCCCCCGGCCGCTTCACCGACGTGCAGTGGGCCCGCCTCGCCACCCTGGCGCTGCGCTCGCTCAAGTGGCTGCGGTTCCGCTGATGGAGGCACTGCACTTCGACGTGGTGATCGTGGGCTCCGGTTTCGGCGGCTCGGTGTCGGCGCTGCGCCTGGTGGAGAAGGGCTACCGCGTGGCCGTCCTGGAAGCCGGTGCGCGCTTCGACGATGACGACTTCCCGGCCACCTCGTGGGACCTGCGCCGGTTCCTCTTCCTCCCACGCCTTGGGCTGCGCGGTATCCAGCGCATCCACTTCCTGCCCGACAGCGTGATCCTCGCCGGGGCGGGTGTGGGGGGCGGTTCCCTGGTGTACGCGAACACGTTGTACAAGCCCCCACCGGCCTACTTCGAGGACCCGCAGTGGGCGCACATCACCGATTGGGCCGCCGAGCTCGAGCCTTGGTATGACCAGGCGGCGCGCATGCTGGGCGTGGTGGAGAACGCGTTCATGTCACCGAGCGATCGGGCCATGCGACGGGTCGCGGAGGAGCACGGCGTGGGCCCCAGTTTCCGCCTCACCCCCGTCGGCGTGCACTTCGGCGAGGGCAGCGGTGTGGTGTCACCCGATCCCTACTTCGGCGGGCTGGGTCCCGTGCGTCGCGGCTGCACGAACTGCGGCGAGTGCATGACCGGCTGCCGCCACAACGCCAAGAACACCCTGCCCAAGAACTATCTGGGTCTGGCCGAGCAGGCCGGCGCCCGCGTCTTCCCGCTCACCACGGTCACCTCCATCGCCCCGCGCGATGACGGCTCGTGGCGCATCCAGGCGCGCGCCACCGGCGTCCTCGGACTGCGCCGCGGATTCACCGCCGACCAGGTGATCGTCGCTGCCGGCACCTATGGCACGCAGAGGCTGCTGCACCGCATGAAGGACGATGGCGTCCTGCGTGACCTCTCGGAGGTCCTGGGCGACCTCACGCGCACCAACGACGAGTCGCTCGTCGGCGCCGTGTTCCCCGTTGGTGTGGAAGAGGATTTCAGCCAAGGCACGGCGATCACCTCGTCGTTCCACTACGACGAGCACACCCATGTCGAGCCCGTGCGCTACGGCCACGGCTCGAATGCCATGGCCCTGCTGCAGACGTTGCCGGTGAACGGACGCACGCCCCTGATCGCGCGCGTGCAGTGGATCGCCAAGGCGTTCACCAGACCGCGCACGCTCCTGCGCCTGCTGGATGCGCGCCATTGGAGCGAGCGCTCGATCATTGCGCTCGTCATGCAGGACGTGCCCTCGTCGCTCCATGTGCGCGGGAGCCGCGGACGGTTCGGTTGGCACCTCACCTCGTACAACGACGATCGACGGCCCAATCCCACGTACATCCCGGCCGCGCAGGAGGTGGCACGCGCCCTTGCCGCGCAACACGATGGCGTCCCCGCCGGCACCATCGTCGACCTCTTCGGGGCCCCGCTCACCGCGCACTTCCTCGGTGGCTGCGTCATCGGTGACTCCCCGGACTCGGGTGTCCTCGACGCCTACCACCGGGTGTGGAACTACCCGACGCTGCACGTCGTCGACGGGGCCGCCGTCACCGCCAACCTGGGGGTGAACCCCTCGCTCACCATCACGGCACAGGCCGAGCGCGCGATGTCGTTCTGGCCCAACCGGGGTGCTGCTGACCCGCGACCGGCGCAGGGCGAGCCGTACGTGCGGCTGCAGCCGGTGCGACCGCAGTCGCCGGTGGTACCGGACCATGCGCCGGCTGCCCTGCGCCATCAAGGACAATGAGTGCATGAACCGCAAGTTCCAGCGTGCCGTCGTGCTCGCCACCGTCATCGGATTCATCGCCATCCTGCTGGTGGCGACCGTGTCCTCGAGGTAGCGCTGGGGGGGCGTGCCACGATCCCGGCGTGGCCGGCGGCCCGTCGCACCAAGGCACCCGCTCACGCTTGCGGAAGAATGCCACCATGCTTCGCAACTCCTCCAGTACCTCGGCCATGCGTCGCGGATCGGTCGCAATCAGGCTCGCCAAGACGTGTGGGCGATCGCGATGACGCGCATCCTCCAAGGTCCCGCTCTGTGGTCCGGGCAGGCGCACATGCCGACCATCCTCGGGCGCCAGCTCGTCATCGATCGTGCGGAGGGCAGTTGGCTCCACACCACGGACGGCCGCAGGCTCTTCGACGGCACTGCCGCGCTCTGGTACGCGAATGTCGGCCACGGTCGCCCCGAACTGGCACAGGCGGCCTTCGACCAGATGCGGACGCTCGAGACGTACCACGTGTTCGGGCGCTATGTGAATGACAAGGCGATCGAGCTCTCCGAGCGCCTCGCGGCGATGTCGCCCATCGCCAACCCCAAGCTCATCCTGCACAGCGGCGGCTCCGACGCCATCGACATGGCCTGCAAACTGGCACGGCGCCACTGGCAGCGCGAGGCGCGGGCGGACAAGAAGCTCATCGTGAGTCGTGAGTTCGCGTACCACGGGCTCCATGCGTACGGCACCAGCGTCGCCGGGCTTGACTTCAACCGTGAGGGCTACGGCGGTGAGTCGCTCGTGCCCGAGACCGCACGGGTGCCGCTGCATGATCCCGGCGCATTGAAGGAGCTCATCAACAGTGTCGGCGCCGACCACATCGCCGCCTTCGTCACCGAGCCCATCCAAGGCACCGGCGGCGTGAATCCGCCGAACGCCGATTACCTGCTCGAGGTGCAACGGATCTGCCAGCAGCACGACATCCTCTTCATCGTCGATGAGGTGATCACCGGCTTCGGCCGCACCGGACACATGTTCGCGACGCAACGCTTCGGGCTCGACCCGGACATGATCACGTTCGCGAAGGGCATCACCTCGGGCTACCTGCCCCTTGGTGGCGTGTTCGTGAGTCCGCTGATCTGGGAGCCCTTCTACGTCGATGCCCCGGAGACGCCGATCCTTCGCCATGGGATCACGTACTCAGGGCATGCGACGGCCTGTGCGGTCGCCATGGCCAACCTCGACATCCTCGAGCGTGAGCAGCTGGTGCCGCGGGTGCTCGAGCTGGAGGGGTTGCTGCGCTCGGAACTCACGGCCCTGGCCGCGCGCCGTCCGTCCGTACGTGAGGTGCGCGTGGGCGGCTTCATGGGCGGCGTGTCGCTGGTCGACGCGATCCCGGCCGAGCGCATCACCGACGACCTCGTAGAGCTCGGCTTCGTGTCCCGGCCCCTCCGTGGCAACACCTTGCAGATCAGCCCGCCGTTCATCACCACGGACGACGAACTGCGCGCCCTGGTGGCGGCCTTCGATGAGGCGCTGCAGGCACGCGAGAACGCGTAGGGCGCAGCGCGCACTGCGAAGGTCGGCGGCGGTTACGCCAGCACCACGATGAGGGTGCGCGGTCCGTGGACGCCCTCGACCCGGCTCAGCTCGATGTCGCTCGTCGCGGACGGGCCGCTGATCCAGGTCGCGATGCGTGGACGTCCCAGCAGGGCCACCGCCTCCGGCACGGTCCCCACGACCTGATCGCGGCGGAGCACGCAGATGTGGACGTCGGGTACCAGCGAGATGGCGCGCCGCCCCTGGCCGGCGTCGTGCGTCATCATGATCGTGCCGGTCTCGGCCACGCCCACCAGGCACGTCGTGACGGCACAGGGGATGGCGTCGAGTTCGCGCGCGGACAGGCCGTGGTCCTCGACGAGTTCCACGCCGTATGGCCGCAACTCGGGAGCCAGCCGCGGATCGATCACCGCCGAGGGGATGCCGCGAGCATGCATGGTGCGCGTGATGGCCGCCGCGGGATCCCCTTCGGCGTCGGCCACGATGGCCTTGTAGTCCTCGAGGCGATCGACCATGAGCGCCACGGCGTCGACGTCCGCGGGCAGCGCGCGCGCGTAGGGGGCATCGGCCTCTACGAGCGGGGGCACGCGCAGCGCAGCGCGCACGTTGCTCAGCACGGTATCGCGGTGGCTCATCGCTGCTCCCACCATTCGCGGAAGGAGTGGCGCGCCCAGGTGGGCGAAGTGCGCGAGGCCGTCCACCTGCGCAGCACGGGCAGTGACAGGAGGTTCGGCAGCAGGGAGGCCGGTGCCAGGACCATGCCGAGTCGCTGCAGGGCACGGATGCGGGAGCCTTTCGCCAGGGTCCAGGCGACCGCGCGGAAGCCGAGTCGCTCCGGCAGCGCGGTATGGGTCTCGTGCACCTGCGCGCGGAGGTGCACGAGGATCGCCGGGATGTCGATCTTCACCGGACACACGTCGTAGCAGGCTCCGCACAACGTCGAGGCGAAGGGCAGGGTCTGGGCGTGCGGTGGCCCCTGCAGTTGCGGGGTGAGGATGGCGCCGATCGGCCCCGGGTACACCGAGCCGTAGGCGTGGCCTCCGGTGCGCTCGTACACCGGGCACACGTTCATGCAGGCCGAGCAACGGATGCAGGCCAGCGCCTCGCGGCCCACCTCGTCGGCGAGCGTGCGCACACGGCCGTTGTCCAGCAGCACGATGTGCACGTCCTGCGGCCCGTCGCCCGGCGTGACGCCCGTCCAGGTCGTCGTGTACGGGTTCATGCGCTCGCCGGTGGAGGAGCGGGGGAGCAGTTGCATGAAGACGTCGAGGTCGTCGAATGACGGCAGCAGCTTCTCGATGCCGACGACGGTGACGAGGGTCTCCGGCAGGGTGAGGCACATGCGGCCGTTGCCCTCGGACTCGACCACGACGAGGGAGCCGGTGTCGGCGATGGCGAAGTTGGCGCCACTCACCGCCATGCGCGCATCGAGGAAGCGCTCCCGCAGGTGTGCGCGCGCGGTCATGGCGAGGTCGCGCGGTTCGTTGCCGAGGTCTGCGGGCGCCTCGGGCAACTCGGCGCGGAAGAGATCGCGGATCTGGTCTCGGTTCTTGTGGATCGCCGGCACCAGGATGTGCGACGGGTGGTCGCCGGCCAACTGCACGATGAGCTCGGCGAGGTCGGTCTCCTTGGCCGCGATGCCCTCGGCGTGCAGGGCCTCGTTCAGCCCGATCTCATCGGTGGCGAGCGACTTCACCTTGACGATGGAATCGACGCCCTTGTCCTTTGCGATGGCGGCCACGATCTTGGTGGCGACGTAGGCATTGGGTGCCCAGTGCACGGTGGCGCCGGCGGCCGTGGCATTGCGCTCGAACTGCTCGAGCAGTTCCGGCAGGTCGCGCATGACGCGCATCTTGCGGGCATGGGCAGTGGTGCGCAGGGCCTCCCAGTCGTCCTTCTCCGCAACCACCTGCGCGCGCTTGGCGCGGATGGTGCTCGTCGCCCGCGCGAGGTTGCGGCGCAACTGCTGGTCCCCCAGGGCCTCGCGCGCCGCGTCCGGGAAGGCGGGGGAGATGCCGATGTAGGCGCGCCCCATCAGGCACCCACCGAGGCCAGCACCTCTGCGAGGTGGAGGGTGCGGATGGGCGAGCCGGTCTTCGCCAGCGCGCCACCGATGTTCATGAGGCACGAGGAGTCGACGGACACCAGGTACTCGGGGCGCACCGCGCTCACTGCGCGTGCCTTGTCCGTGACCATGGCAGCGGACACGTCGCTGTTCTTGACCGAGAAGGTGCCGCCGAAACCGCAGCACTGGTCAGCGCTCTCGTGCTCCACGAGTTCCAGTCCCCGCACCTCGCGCAGCAGTCGCTGCGGTCGATCGCCGACGCGTGCGACCCGCAATGAGTGGCATGACGCGTGGTACGCCACACGGTGCGGGAAGGTGGCGCCGACGTCGGTGATGCCGAGCACGTCGACGAGGAACTCGCTGAGTTCATGGACCCGCGGCACGGTCGCATCCACGCGGTCGGCCAGCGCGGTCGAGCCGTGGCGTCGCGCGGTGTCCGCGTGCTGGTGGCGGATCGAGCCCACGCACGACCCGGAGGGCGCGACGATGTGGTCGAAGCCGGCGAAGGCGTCGACGAAGCCCTCGATCATGGGCACGGCGTCGCGCGGGAAGCCGGTGTTGATGTGCATCTGCCCGCAACAGCCCTGCTGCTCCGGGAACTCCACCGAGACACCCAACCGTTCGAGCAACTCGACGGTGGCCCGGCCGGCGGCAGGGAAGAGCGAATCGGTGAGGCAGGTGACGAACAGACCGACTCGCATGGGGCAATCCTCGACGAGACCTTGAATCGTGTCAACGGATCCAGCCGGCCTTGGCAAGTAGTCGTGCGCCAGACGTGATCAAACCGTTACGGAAATCCCCTATTCACACCATTGACGGGCATTTCTTGAGCGACGTACTTTCGGTCTAGTCCATGAAACGTTCCAACGGAGATCATCACGTGGTTGAACTAACGCCGGCATTGCAGGTGCGAGGAGCACGCAAGGCCTTCGGCGGCGTCCAGGCCCTGAGCGGGGCGGAGATCGAACTATTCCCGGGCTAGATCCATGCCCTGCTGGGAGAGAACGGCGCCGGCAAGTCGACGCTGCTCAAGGCCCTTGCCGGAGTCCATCGCCTGGACGTGGGAGAGGTGACGGTCGCGGGGGTGCCGTTCGTGCCAGGTAGCACCCGCCGATCGCAGGAACAGGGCATCGCCGTCATCTACCAGGAGCCCAGCCTGTTCCCCGACCTCTCGCTTGCAGAGAACGTGTTCGTGGGCCGTCAACCGCTGGCCACCGGCCGCGTCGATTGGACGGCCATGAGCAGGGGCGCTGCCGAACTCTTCACTCGCCTCGGCGTGCAACTGGAGCCGGGCCGCAAGGCGCGGGGCCTGTCCATCGCGGACCAGCAGATCGTGGAGATCGCCAAGGCCCTGTCCATGTCGGCCAACGTCATCGTGATGGACGAGCCCACGGCGGCACTGTCCAGTGCCGAGGTCGACCGACTGTTCGGCGTCGCTCGCCGACTGCGCTCCGAAGGAGCGGCCGTGGTGTTCGTCAGCCACCGACTCGACGAGGTCTTCGCGCTCTGCGACCGCGTGACCATCATGCGCGACGGTGCCACCGTGCACACCTGCCCCATCGTCGACATCGACACCGCGCAGGTGGTGCGCTTGATGGTGGGTCGGGAACTCACGGAGATGTTCCCCAAGGTGCCCTCGGTGGTTGGCGATGTCGTCCTGCGCGTGCGCGACCTCTCGAGCTCCGGCCAGTTCGAGGACATCAGCTTCGAGGTGCGCG
>DAHWFQ010000063.1:0-21300 GCA_027324895.1 Actinomycetota bacterium
ACGGCGGCCTTCGGCATCAGTTGTTCCTCAGGAACTTGGCCTTGAGCTGCATGAACTCCGCGTAGGTGCGGGCGAACTCGGTGGTCTGCTTCTTGGGGTCCGTGGTGACGAAGTACATCCAATCCCCGACCGCCGGTGACAGGGCTGCCTCGATGGCGGCGGCCCCCGGATTGTCGATGGGCGTCGGGGGCAGGCCCGTGTGCAGGTAGGTGTTGAACGGGGTGTCCCTGTCCAACTGCGCCTGACTCAGTTGGATGCGGCTGATCCCGAGACCGTAGTTCACGGTGCTGTCGAGCTGCAGGGGCATGTTCCTCGCCAGGCGGTTGAGGATGACCCGGGCCACCTTCGAGAAGTCGGCGGGCGCTGCCTCCTGTTCGAGGATGGAGGCGATCACCATGACGTCATGCACGGTCAACTGCTCGGCCCGAGCCCGACGTTCGAGCTCGAGATCCGTGGCCGTCTGCTGGAAGCGGGTGAGCATCATCTTCGCGACGTCCGCGGGCCGATCCGTGTGCTTGAGCTCGTAGGTGGCCGGGAACAGGTAGCCCTCGACCCGACCGCCGGCGCTGGCGGGCAGCTTCTGGGCGGTGAACGCCCTGGCCACGGTGGCGGTGTCCAGCTTCAGCTTCGCAGCCACGAGCGCGTAGATCTCCCTGGCGCGCAAGCCCTCCGGCACCACCAGTTTGATGCTGTTCCGGGACTCCGGGTTCAGCAGCAGTGTGATGGCCGTGGCGGCGGGAATGTGGGCAGGGAGCTTGTAGTCGCCGGGCGTGATGTAGCGCGACTGCACATTCGCGGTGCCCGCCTCCACGCCGGCGTCCACGCTTGCGGTGATGCCCGCGTCTGCGAGCTCGCGGGCGATGGTGCGCAGGCTGTCGCCATCGTTCACCGTGACGGCCGTCATGGCACCTTGCGTGCCGGCGGGGTAGTCCGCGGGCCCGCTCATGAGTTTCACCGCTAGCGCGCCGAAGGCGACCACGGCGACCAGGATGGGGAGCACCACGTGCCAGAGCGGTCTCGGGCGCGGTCGGGGTGATGCCATGCGGAACCCGAACTCGGTCAAAGCGACTCCCCTGCTGGTTGTCCGGTGCGCCGTTCGTATTCGAGCGCGTATTCGAGGATGCCGACGGCGGCCTGGGCGTCGACGTGGCGTCGCGCCTGCCGGTTGGTCTTGCCCGCCTCCTGCAACTGTCGCAACGCACCGGCGGTCGTGAGCCGCTCATCCACCAATCGGAGGGGTAGTCCCGGCAGGGCCTGCGCGAGGAGTTCGGCCCGCGCCCGGACCGAATCCGAGGCGATGTCCGCCCGGCCCCGGAGTGACACGGGGTTGCCGATGATGAGCTCGATCGGCGCATGCTGCGAGACCAGGTCCCGTACGCGCGTCACCCAACCCGCGTCGCGTGCGTCGATGGTCTCGTCCGGCACCGCCATGATGGCCTCGCGATCACAGCGTGCCACTCCGATGCGAACCGCACCCATGTCGAGCGCGATACGCACCCCGGAACGCATACCCGCTACTTCGCCAACGCCCGATCGAACTCGGCCATGGCGGCCGGGATGGCTCCCGCATCGGTGCCACCGCCCTGGGCCAGGTCAGGCTTGCCGCCGCCCTTGCCGCCGATGACCGGCGCCACGCGCTGCAGGATCTGCCCCGCTGCGATCCCGGAGCCGATAGCCGCCGAATTGGCGGCGATGACGACCGAGACCTTGCCGGCATCGCTGGCGAATCCGATGACCACACCCTGGTGGCGCTCGGGGATCTGCCCGCGCAGCTCCACCACGAGGTTCCTGAGTTCTGCGGCCGGGGTCCCCTCGGGTAGCACGGCACGCTTCACCACCACGTCGCCGACCTCGTCCGTGCGGACGAGCTCATCCAGTTGGACCCGCAGGGCGGCGATCCGCACCTTCTCGAGTTCCCGTTCGACGTCCTTGAGCCGTGCGATCATGTGCTCGATGCGGTCCGGGAGTTCCTCCGGGCGCGCCTTGATCATCTCCGAGAGTTGATTGACGAGCAGGTGCTCACGCGCCAGGAAGCGGTAGGCGTCCGAGCCGACGAGCGCTTCGACGCGGCGCACGCCCGCGCCGATGGATCCCTCGGAGAGGAACTTCACCAGGCCGAGGTTGCCTGACGTCTTGGTGTGCGTGCCGCCGCAGAGTTCACGCGTCCAGTCGCCCACGGACACGACCCGCACGGTGTCGCCGTACTTCTCGCCGAACAGGGCCATGGCACCGAGTCGGCGGGCCGCATCCTGCGACATGTACTCCGCGGTGACCGGCAGGTCGTTGAGCAACAGCGTGTTCACGCGCGCCTCCACGTCATGCATCACGGAGTCGGGAACGGCGTTCGGCGAGGGGAAGTCGAAGCGCAGGCGACCGGGCGAGTTCTCGGAGCCCATCTGCGTCGCGGTGTCTCCGAGGATCTCGCGGAAGGCCTTGTGGATCATGTGCGTCGCGGTGTGCGCCCGCGAGATGGCATTGCGGCGCTCGAGGTCCACTCGCCCGACGGCGTGCTCGCCGAGCGTCAACTCACCGTCGACGATGGTCGCCCTGTGCACGAACATGCCGGGCACCGGTGACTGCACGTCGTACACGTCGACCTTTGCGCCCCCAGCCACGTCGATGACACCATGGTCGCCCAACTGCCCGCCGGACTCCGCATAGAACGGGGTGCGGGACATGATGATCTCGACGGTGTCGCCGACCTTCGCGCTCTTGACGGCCACGCCATCGGCGACGATGCCGCCGATGGTGGACTCCGTCACCACCTCGTCATAGCCGGTGAACTTGGTGGTGCCGATGCGCTCCATCACCTCGCGGTACACCGTCGGTGAGGTCAGCCCGGACTTGCGGGCCTTGGCGTCGGCCTTGGCGCGGTCGCGCTGCTCCTTCATGAGCCTGCGGAAGCCGTCCTCGTCGACGTGCACGCCATGTTCCGCGGCCATCTCGAGGGTGAGGTCGAAGGGGAAGCCGTACGTGTCGTGCAGCGCGAAGGTCGATGCGCCGGTCAGCGTGGGGGTGCCCTTGGTCAGCGCCTTGGCATCCGCAACCGCCAGGTCGAAGATCTGGGTGCCCTGCTTGAGGGTCGAGACGAAGGCTGCCTCCTCCGCCTCGGAGATGGAACGCACACGCGAGTGGGCGACGTTCAACTCCGGGTACTGCGGGCTCATCGAGCGCACCGAGGCATCGATCAGCTCACCCATGGTGGGGTCGAGCGCCCCGAGGATCCGCATGTTGCGCACCACCCGCCGCATGATGCGCCGCAGCACGTAGCCGCGACCCTCATTCGATGGCAGCACCCCGTCGGCGATGAGGAAGGCGCAGGTGCGCGCGTGGTCGGCGATGACGCGCAGTCGGATGTCCGTCTTCTCATCGAGCCCGTACTTCACCCCGGTGAGCTCGGACGCGCGGTCGAGGATGATCCGGGTGGTGTCGATCTCGTAGATGTTCTCAACGCCCTGCAGGAGCGCGGCCATGCGCTCCAGGCCCATACCGGTGTCGATGTTCTTCTTCGGCAGGCTCCCCGCGATGTCGAAGTCGACCTTGGAGCGGACGGTGCTCAACTCGTCCTGCATGAACACCAGGTTCCACACCTCGAGGTAGCGATCCTCGTCCGCCTCCGGCCCACCCTCGCGGCCGTACTCGGGCCCGCGATCGAAGTAGATCTCGGAGCAAGGGCCCCCAGGTCCGGGGACGCCCATCGACCAGTAGTTGTCCGCGAAGCCGCGGCTCTGGATGCGCTCGCGAGGGACCCCGGTCTGCAGCCAGATGTCGATGGCCTCCTGGTCATCGCCGAGCACCGTCACCCACAGACGGTCGGGTTCGAAACCGAAGCCCCCATCGGACTGCGAGCCGGTGAGCAGGTTCCAGGCAAAGGGGATGGCGCCGGACTTGAAGTAGTCGCCGAAGGAGAAGTTGCCGCACATCTGGAAGAAGGAGGCGTGACGGGTGGTCTTCCCGACCTCCTCGATGTCGAGTGTGCGCACGCACTTCTGCACACTGGTGGCACGGGGGTACGGCGGCACCGCCTCGCCCAGGAAGTAGGGCTTGAACGGCACCATGCCGGCGTTGACGAACAGCAGCGTCGGGTCATCGAGCAGCAGCGACGCTGAAGGCACGACCGTGTGCCCGTTCCGCTCGAAGAACGACAGGAAGCGTTGGCGAATCTCAGCGGATTCCATCAGACCCCATTCGACGGGCGCACCGTGCGGATCGCACTGCGCACCAGCGGAGTTGCGAAGCGGATGACGCGGTCGACCTCGCGGAGTGGATCCGACTTGACCGCCTGCCACTCCTGCTTGCCCCGACGGCTCAGCTGCACGCCGGCATAGATCCCCAGACCGAACCAGAACAACCGTCTCATGGCGCCCCATCCCTCACAGATTGCGACGCCCAAGACTATCGGGCGCAACTCCAGCACTTCCCCCGCTCCCGTGTCCCCTCCAGCCCCGTCCGCCTGCTCCAAAGCCCATTCGCGGAGGGGAAGTGCGTTGGAAAGCACGCAGCACGACGGGAACCGGGTTCAGGGTTGGTCGCCGTGGACGGCTGCGCGCAGGTGCTCCACCAGGGAGCGCAGGCGGGCCTCGTGGCCGCGGTCCGCGGGATCGTAGTACGGCGGCAGCGGGGAGCCGACGGGCCCGTACTCCTGCTCCACCACACCGGACGCCTCGTCATGGGGGTAGCGATAGCCCAGCTCCGCCTCGCGCTTGCCGAAGGTGGAATTGCTCAGGTGCGGGGGGACACGCCCGGTGCGGCCCGCTTTCACATCCGCGACGGCGGCGTTGATGGCGCGGTACACCGCATTGCTCTTGGGGGCCGTGGCGCAGTGCACGGTGGCCTGCGCCAAGGTCAGCTGTGCCTCCGGCATGCCGATCTGTGCCACCGCATGCATCGCCGCCGTGGCCGTCTGGAGCGCCGACGGATCCGCCATCCCGATGTCCTCAGACGCCAGGATCACCAGCCGCCGGGCGATGAAGCGCGGATCCTCCCCGGCTACGAGCATCTTCGCCAGCCAGTGCAGGGCGGCATCGACGTCGGATCCGCGGACGCTCTTGATGAAGGCGGAGATGGTGTCGTAGTGCTCGTCACCATCCGCGTCGTAGCGGACCATCGCCTGCTGGATGGCCCCTTCCACCGCTTCGACGGTGATGATCCCGTCAACGCTGCCACCGACCGCGGCCTCCAGCGTCGTCAGCGCGCGCCTGGCATCGCCGAGGGACAGCCTGACGATGGCATCCAGCGCTCCCTCCCCGAGGGAGACCGCCCCGTCGAGTCCCTGCGGCGCCTCCAGCGCCCGCATGACGAGCAGCTGCAACTCGGACTCGGCCAAGGCATGGAGTTGCAGCACCACGCTTCGGGAGAGCAACGGCGCATTCACCGAGAAGCCCGGGTTCTCCGTGGTGGCGGCTATCAGCGTGACCCAACCGTTCTCGACTGCCGGCAGCAGCGCGTCCTGCTGGGTCTTGTTGAAGCGGTGCACCTCGTCGACGAACAGGACGGTGCCGCGCTGGTACACCTCGCGCTCCGCCTTGGCCCGCTCCACCACTTCGCGGACGTCCTTCACGCCTGCCGTGATGGCGGACAACTCCACATACCTGCGCCCTGACACCTGGGCGGCAATGTTCGCGATGGTGGTCTTGCCCGTGCCCGGGGGCCCCCAGAGGATGACGGAGACCTCGCTGGTGCCGTCCAGCAGTCGACGCAGGGGCAGTCCCGGCCCCAGCAGGTGCTCCTGGCCGACGAATTCGTCCGCGGAACGCGGTCGCATCCGCACGGCGAGCGGCGCCGTTCCGGGGAACTGCGAGAAGAGATCGCTCATCAGGCCTGCGGTTCAGGGGCTTCCACGAACACGGCCTGGGGCAGATCGGGCAGTCGCGGTGGGCGCTCATGACGGATGCGGTGCGCCTCCACAGCGGCGCGGTGGTAGTCCTCGAGTTGGCGTCGGAACTCCTCGGACGCATAGGCCCGACCGTCCACCACCGGTCCCTTGCGTCCCTCGATCACGGCCGCGACATCGTCGCCGGAGATGGTCGAATGCGTCTCCAGTGCGTGCGTCACGGCGAGCACCTCGCCGCGGTGCTGCGACAGCAACTGCTCGGTGCGGTGGTAGAGCTCCCCCAGGCGACGCTCCACCTCGTCCGCGATGCCACCCTCCCACGACAGGCCCTGCACCAGCGGGACACCGTTCGGAAGCAGGCCCGAATTCGCCAGCATGCTCGCGTTGTAGGCGCGCAGTTGGCTACCCATGGCATGCGAGAGCAGCGAACGGGTGAGGATCGCCGTGGCCTGCGCCATGTCCCCGCCCACACCCTGCGTGTGGTCACCCTCGTAGAACAGGCGCTCCCCCACGAGCGAGGCCAGGAAGGTCATGACGTCGACCTCGACCTCGCTCCTCCATTGCACGAAGCGGTCCTCGATGGGGATGGGTGACACGAATCCACCCACGTCACCGCGCCGTTCGATGGTGGCCACGTCGATGATCGACGTGTGCTGCAACTGGTACATGGCGACCGCATGGCAGGCCTCGTGCAGCGCCACGCTGTGCCGCTCGCGATCCACGTAGGCGCCACCGTCCGGCAAGCCGTGCTGCTTCAACGACTTGGCCTTGATGACATCGGCATAGGTCACGGTGTCGCGGCCATCGCGGATCGCGAGCACGAGCGCCTCGTTCACGGTGTCCTTGATGCTGGCACCGGTCGCGTACGGCGACACCATGGCCAGTCGATCGATCTCGTCATCGGTGAGGTTGTGCTCGATGCGCCGCAGGTAGTTCCGGTAGGTCTCGACCCGACCGTCCTTGGTGGGATAGCCCACCCGGTACGAGCGGTCGATGCGACCGGGGCGGAGGAGCGCCGGGTCGAGTGAGTCGGGCATGTTCGTCGCCATCATCACCAGGATGCGGTACTTCGGAGGGTGCTTTGGCCGGATTCCCAGCACGCGTCGCACCACGCGATTCATGAAGCCACGCGGCTTGGTGAGGCCCGACAGTTCAGTGAGCAGCGCCTGCAAGGTGCCGTCGAAGGAACGGCCACCACCCATCCCGGGCATCACGACCTGACGCGGGTCCTCGGCCAGGGCCGCCCGGGCCTGGTCGGACACGAAGTAGGCGCCATTGCACCCCACCGGGGCCGATGCATGGAACCCGGACATGGCATCACGACGCATCTGTGACACCTGGCCACCGCGAGAGCCGAGCGTGTCTGCCTCGTCGAAGAACACGATGACGCCGCCGTAGCGCAGCGACAGCTTGCGCAACTTGCGGAAGAGGCCCTTCACCTTGAGCACGCCGATGCCGAAGAACATGTTGACGAACGCGCCCGGATCCACGAACACGTACGGACGGCCCGTCTCCCCTGCCACTGCCTCGGCCATCAGCGTTTTGCCCGTGCCCGGGGGTCCCCAGAGCAGGATGCCACCGGGAACGTGGCCTCCTCGGTCCTCGATCGCCTCGGGGTTCTCAAGGAACAGGATGTTCTCCTTGATGCGCTCGAGCACCCGGTCCTGGCCCCATACGTCGGTGAAGCGGGTGCGCACATCGTCCGGCATGTAGACGTCGATGCCGCCACGCGACATGAACCAGAAGATGGCGACGAACTGGATGATCGCCACGAACATGTAGAAGACGATCTGCAGCAGGTACGGCATCCCCTGCACGATGAGTTGTGGCGCAGTCACCACCGCTTCGATGGGCGAGGTACCGATGAATGCACCGGTGACGGCCGCCGCCACGTACAGGACGATCGTCCAACGGAGGAAGCGGGCCACGCGGAAGCGCGTCCAGGGCCGCACACGCATGACACGGCGGTCGCTGCGCTCGAAGATGCCACGCCAGAACAGGTAGTAGCCCGAACTCCGTTCAGTCAGGACGAAGTGGATCTGGCGGACGAGTTCCAGCACCGCGAGCATGGTGAGGAATGCACCGGGCGCCGTGAACAGGCTGTTGTACAGCGCATCGCCCACCGGCTCGATGGGGTTGGTCGCCACCGTGCTCCAGAAGACCAGTCCCAGCAGGATGAGCCACAGGCACTCGAGCTTGACGCGGTCCCACCAGTCGAGCGGCTTGCGCGTGCTCCGGTCCTCATCGCGCACACGCGAGGTGAAGGCCGAGCTGCCGATGTCGTTAGCCACGTGGCTCCTTGAACGTCAGTGAGGTGATGATGGCCCTGATGCTGGCCCGGTTGCTGCTGAAGCACCCCTGTGAGCAGCGCGCCACGAAGGCGTACACGCGGTTCCGCTTGGGTGGCAGCATGCTCACCACCTCGGTGGTCTGCAGCGTCCCTCCGCTCACGTAGGTGGCGGTCTGACGGATGCCGGTGAAGCCTGCGCGGTCCCAATGGTCGGTCGTCACGGCCGCCTTGGCCAGAGTGGTTGCGGGCACCACGAGATCGCGCAGCGCGGCGGTCACGTCGGTTCCGATCCCCTGCTGCTCCACTCCGACCAGGTCGCGCACGAAAGCGAACACGACGGGCGTCGAGGGAGGTTTGGCCGCGAACACCTGATCCGCATCCACCGGAGCCGCCGACCAGGCCCCTTGCCACAGCACGGTCTGCCGGAAGACATTGCCGGCGTCGTCGCGCCAGCCCGTCTGCGCCTTGGTCACCTGCTTGGCCGGTACCTGCTGCCAGGCGGCGGGGAGCGCGAAGTACATGCCGTAGCCGCCGGCTGACACGTACTGGTGGCTCGGCGCGCCGCATGCACTCAGCGCCAGTGCCGCCACTGGAAGGAGCCATGCCGCACGCCTGATCACGATCCCACCCTAGATGGTGACCGGAAGGCGACGGCGAGCGCGATCCGCCGCATCCGACGAACGCACGTACCCCGAACAATCACCCTCGCGGGGAGCCTCAATCCGCGACGGACGGAGCCTTGGGCTTCGAGTCCACGCCGGCCTCGCGACGCTGCTTCACCGTGATCGGTGTGGGGGCGCCGGTGAGCGGATCGTGGCCGTTGCCGGTCTTCGGGAAGGCGATGACCTCGCGGATCGAGGAGGCCCCCGCCAGCAGCATGGCCACCCGATCCCAACCCAGCGCGATGCCACCGTGCGGCGGCGGCCCGAACTTGAAGGCCTCGAGCAGGAAGCCGAACTTGGCCTCCGCCTGCACATCGGTCATGCCCAGGAGGTTGAAGACCCGCTGCTGCACATCACGCCGGTGGATACGGATGGAGCCACCGCCGATCTCGTTGCCGTTGCACACGATGTCGTAGGCCCAGGCCAGTGCCTGATCCGGAGCAGACTCGAAGTTGTCCACCCAGTCGGCGTTCGGTGAAGTGAAGGGGTGGTGCACGGCCGTCCAGGCAGCCTTGCCCTCGTCGTCCTCGGTCTCCTCGAACATCGGCGCATCAACGACCCACAGGAAGCTCCATGCGCTCTCGTCGATGAGATCAGCACGCCTGCCCACCTCGAGACGCGTGGCGCCCAGGAGAGCCAGCGCCTCGCTGCGCTTGCCGGCGGCGAAGAAGATGCAGTCGCCGGGGTTGGCGCCGGTGGCGGCGACCAGGCCCGCGCGCTCGTCGTCGGAGATGTTCTTGGCCACCGGACCACCCAGCTCGCCGTCAGCGGCGATCGTGACGTAGGCCAGACCACGGGCGCCGCGCTGCTTGGCCCATTCCTGCCAGGCGTCGAAGGTGCGTCGCGGCTGGTCAGCACCGCCTGGCATGACGACGGCGCCCACGTACTCGGCCTGGAACACCCGGAAGGGGGTGCTGCGGAAGTAGTCGGTGAGTTCGAGGAGTTCAAGGCCGAAGCGCAGGTCGGGCTTGTCCGAGCCGTAGCGCTGCATGGCATCCGCGTAGGTCATGCGCGGGATGTCTCCGATGCGGTGACCGATCGTCCCCTCCCAGATGGCACGGACGATGGCCTCGCCGACCTGCAGCACGTCCTCCTGCTCGACGAACGACATCTCGATGTCGAGCTGCGTGAACTCCGGTTGCCGGTCCGCCCGGAAGTCCTCGTCGCGGTAGCAACGGGCGATCTGGTAGTAGCGCTCCATCCCCGCGACCATGAGCAGCTGCTTGAAGAGTTGTGGCGATTGCGGGAGCGCGTACCAGGAGCCGGGTGAGAGGCGGGCAGGCACCAGGAAGTCGCGGGCCCCCTCAGGGGTCGACGCGGTGAGCGTTGGCGTCTCGATCTCGAGGAAGTTGCGCTCGTCCAGCACGCGGCGCGCGATCGACGACATCCTGGAACGCAGGCGCAGGGCTGCGGCGGGCTCGGCCCGGCGCAGGTCCAGGTAGCGGTACTTGAGGCGCGTCTCGTCGCCGACGTCGATGCTGTCGTCGATCGGGAAGGGCAGGGGGGCGGCCTCGCTCAGCACGGTGAGCTGCTCGGTCGTGACCTCCACGTCACCGGTGGGCAGGGAGGGGTTCTCGTTGCCTGCCGGCCGGGCACCCACGGTGCCGACCACCTTCACGCAGTACTCCGCGCGGAGGGCACCCGCCACCTCGGCATCGTGCACGACGACCTGGACCACACCTGATGCATCGCGCAGGTCGATGAAGGCCACTCCGCCGTGGTCGCGGCGCCGGGCCACCCACCCCGTCAGGGTGACGGTGGATCCGACATGGGACGAGCGAAGCGTTCCCGCTTCATGCGTGCGCAGCACTTATGCCTCCAGATTGCGGACGATGGCCTGGACGAGGTCGTCCCCCGGAACCATTTGCTGATCGCCGGTCGCCAATGATTTCAGTGGCAGCACCCCGTCCGCCAATTCGCGCTCGCCGATGATCACCGCGAAGCGGGCGCCGGAACGATCCGCAGCCTTCATGGAGCCCTTCAGCGCGCGATCCCCGAATGCCATGTCGACGCGGACCCCGGCAGCGCGCAGTCGCGCCGCCAACGTCACCGCGTAGTCCTTGGCATCCGGTCCCATGGGGACCAGGAACACATCGCAGCGCGCGGGATCCCCGACGTTGAGCCCTTCGGCCTCGCAGGCGATCATCGTGCGGTCCGTTCCCAGGCCGAACCCGATGCCGCTCAGGGTAGCGCCCCCGAGTTGCGACATCAACCCGTCGTAGCGCCCGCCACCACCGATCCCGGACTGCGCGCCGAGCAGCGGGTGATCGAACTCGAAGGTGGTACGGGTGTAGTAGTCGAGGCCGCGCACGAGCCGCGGGAACTCCACGAACCGAACCTCGAGCAGGCCCAGGTAGTGCTTCACCAGCCGGTAGTGCTCCGCGCAGTCCGCGCAGAGGTGGTCGGCCTGTAACGGCGCATGGGTGAGTTGACGTTGCACCTCGAGGCGCTTGTCGTCGAGCACGCGCAGGGGGTTCACGCGCGCCCGCTCCCGGGTGTCGTCATCCAGGTCCAGTCCGGCCAGGAACTCCTGGAGCAGCGCGCGGTAGGCGGGCCGGCAGTTCGCGCAGCCGAGCGAGGTGATCCGGAGCTCGAAGCTGGTGAGGCCCAGCGAGCGGAATCCCTCATCCGCCAGGGCGATGACCTCGGCATCCAGCGCCGGGTCGTCCCCGCCGATCGCCTCGATGCCCACCTGCTGCAGCTGCCGGTAGCGCCCGTGCTGCGGCCGCTCGGCCCGGAAGAAGGGCGCTGCGTAGTAGATCTTCACCGGTAGTTGGCCCTTGTCCAGGCCGTGCTCGATGACAGCCCGCATGACTCCGGCAGTCCCCTCGGGCCGGAGCGTGATGGAGCGCTCCCCCCGATCGGTGAACGTGAACATCTCCTTGGAGACGACGTCCGTCGACTCCCCAACACCGCGGACGAACAGGGACGTGTCCTCGTACACGGGCAACTCGATGTAGCCGTAGCCGGCCCTGCGCGCCGGCCCGGTGAGTGCCTCACGCACCGCCAGGAAGGTTGCCGACTGAGGTGGAAGGTAATCCGGAACGCCCTTGGGGCCCTTGATGATCTCGGCCATCACATCGCCATTCGCAGGTAGGGGTTGGAGCGGCGTTCGCGGCCGATCGTGGTGGAGGGGCCGTGTCCGCAGTGCACCGCGGTCTCGTCGGCCAGCGGCATGATCACGGTGCGCAGCGTCCGCTCCATGGCCGACTGGCTCCCGCCCTCGAGGTCCGTCCGACCGATGGACCCGGCGAACAGGACGTCTCCGCTGAAGATGGTCGGAGTCGCCTCATGCACGGTCTGGAAGACCACGGATCCCTGGGTGTGACCGGGAGCGTGCCGCACCAGGAGGTCGAAGCCGGCGAGCGACACCCGCTCACCGTCCACGACCTCGCGGATGTCCGATGGCTCGGCGAACTCGACGCCGAGCTGCTTCACCATGCCCCGGATATCGGCGGACATGGTGGCGTAGGGATTGCCGATGCGATCGCGGTCGGAGGGGTGCACGAAGGCGGGGATCCCGTAGCCATCCGCCACCGGGAGCACGGAGAACATGTGGTCGATGTGCCCGTGCGACAGCAGGACCGCGACCGGTTTCAGGTTGGCGTCAGCGATCCTCTGCCGAATGCGCGGGAGGGCGTCCATGCCCGGGTCGATGATGACGCACTCGCTGCCGGCGCCTTCGCTGAGGATCCAGCAGTTGGTCTGCCAGGGCCCTGCTTCGAACGTGATGAGCATGCTGCACCTCCTCGGACGCCCAAGGGTAACGATCCGATCAACGGCTCGCAGAATCGACGATCCGCGGTCGTCGCGGACCCTGCGCAGGCAGTCCGACCTGCGCTTGCACCTAGACTCTCGCCCATGACACGACGCGCCCTTGCCGCCGCGCTGCTGCTGGCTGCCGGCTTGTCCGCGGCCCCGGCCGCGCAGGCGGCCGTCCGGTGCGCACCCGCAGCCGCCAGGGCCCATGCCGCGCCGGTGTTCAAGCAACCCGCGAAGCTGCTGAAGTCGAGCAGGTACACGTTCACCTTCAAGACCAACTGCGGCGTCATCCGAGTCGTCGCGGACGCCAAGCACGCACCGATCACCGTGCGCAACATGGCCTTCCTGGCGCGGCACAAGTACTTCAACGGCACCCTGTGCCATCGCCTCACCACGGCCGGCATCGACGTGCTGCAATGTGGCGACCCAACGGCCACCGGCACCGGCGGACCCGGCTTCACATTCGCCGATGAGAACCTCCCGACCAAGGTCGCCAGGAACCGCTACCCCGCCGGCACGGTGGCCATGGCGAACGCCGGCCCCGGCACCAACGGAAGCCAGTTCTTCCTGGTGTACAAGAACGGCACATTCGACCTGCCCCCGAGTTACACCATCTGGGGGCACATCACCGCGGGTCTCGATGTCCTGAGGGCAGTTGCTGCCAAGGGCACCAAGACCGGCGGTTCTGACGGCCCGCCGGCCCAGGCGCTCGCCGTCATCTCCGTAACCGTGAGCGAGGGAACGCCATGACCGAACAACCGATGACAACCGCATTTGGCCGATTCGACGCAGACGGCACCGTCTACGTGCGCACCGCCGGCGGGGAAGTGGCTGTCGGTCAATACACGATCGGAACGCCGGAGGAGGGCCTCGCCTTCTTCGTGCGGAAGTTCGAGGACCTGCAGGCCGAGTTGGCGCTCGCCAAGCAGCGCCTAGCGGACGGCAAGGCCACGCCCGAGGGGATCGCGCAGTTGATCGCGCGGACCAAGGCGGAGATCGAGACGCCGAAGATGGTCGGTGACTTCTCCCTGCTCGAGGCCGCCATCGGGGACCTCGACACCGTGAACGCTGAGAAGGCCGCCGAACGCCAGAAGCAGAAGGCCGCCATGCGCGCCGAGACCCTTGCCAAGCGCGAGGCCCTCGTCACGGAGGCGGAGACCCTGTCCGCGTCGACGCAGTGGAAGTCCACGGGCGAGCGTTACAAGACGCTGCTCGAGGAGTGGAAGGCGCTCCCCCACGCTGACCGCAACAGCGAGCAGACGCTGTGGAAGCGCTTCTCAGCCGCACGCACAACCTTCGACAAGGCCCGACGCACGCATTTCGCGACACGCGACGCCCAGACCGCCGAGGCCAAGTCCGTGCGCACTGCGATCGTCGAGGAGGCGGAGGCGCTGTCCACCAGCACCGACTGGCTCAACGCCAAGCAGCAGTACCACAACCTCATGGACCGTTGGAAGGCGGCACCACGCGGCGCCCGCAAGGACGACGACGCCCTATGGAACCGCTTCCGCGATGCCCAGCAACGGTTCTTCGATGCCCGCAACGCCGATCTGGCGGTTCGGGACGAGTCGCTCAAGGGGAACCTGGACGCCAAGCTGGCACTCATCGCGGAGGCGGAGGCGCTGCTTCCGATCACCGATCTGGCAGCGACCAAGCGGGCCATGCGCTCCATCGGCGAGCGCTGGGAGGCCATCGGGCACGTCCCGCGCAATGACAAGGAACGCGTCGAGGGTCGCATCCGCAAGGTCGAGCAGGCCGTCAAGGAACTCGAGCAGGACGAATGGCGTCGCACCGATCCCGGCCGCAAGGCCTTCGCGAGCGACACCGCTTCGACCTTCCGGGCCGGCGTGGAGAAGGCGGAGAAGGAACTCGCAGCCGCCCAGGCCAAGGGTGACGCCAAGGCCGTCGCTGCAGCCGAGGCCAAGCTCAACAGCGCCCGCATGCTCCTCGAAGCCGCCCAGAAGTACGCCTAGCGCAACGGCACAACGCGCACCCTTCCTCGTCGGGTACGACGCTGGGTGACCGCGCCGTGGTCGTGCAGCGTCGCACCGGCGGGATCAGATCCGGTAGCAGTCGTAGACGCCGTCGATGCTGCGGATGCTGCGCAGCACCGCGCTCAGATGGCGCGGATCGGACATCTCGAAGGTGAACTTGGAGAGCGCGACGCGATCACGCGTGGTGGTGACAGCGGCGCTCAGGATGTTCACCTGCTGATCGGAGAGCGCACGGGTGATGTCGCTGAGCAGGCGGGCCCGATCGATGGCCTCCACCTGGATGTTCACGAGGTAGACCCCGCCGATGCGCGGCGCCCAGGACACCTCGACGGTGCGGTCCTCCTGTGCCATGAGCGCCACCGCATTCGAGCAGTCCGCGCGGTGGACGGACACGCCGGAACCGCGGGTCACGTACCCGATGATGGCGTCTCCGGGGACCGGCGTGCAGCACTTCGCCAACTTCACCAGGACGTCAGCAGTGCCCTTGACGTCGACACCGGGGTCGCCGGATGGCATGCCCTTCCGCACGCGCAGCCGGTCCGGTGTCGTCGCCTCGGATAGGTCCTCGAGTGCGCCCTCGACCCCGCCCTGGAGTTGCAGCAGCCGCTGGATCACCGTGGTGGCGCCGATCTTGCCCTCACCCACCGCCGCATAGAGTCCGCCGAGGTCGGCGAAGCGCAGGTCTGCGGCCAGTGCCGCCATCGACTGCGAGGTCATGAGGCGCTGCAGCGGCAGGCCCTGCTTGCGCATGCCGCGGACGATGGCTTCCTTGCCCTGCTCCGTGTGCTCCTCGCGGCGCTCCTTGCTGAACCAGCCCTTGATCTTCGACTTGGCGCGCGCAGACTGCACGAAGTTCAACCAGTCGCGGCTGGGACCCGCCCCCTCGGCCTTGGAGGTGAAGATCTCCACCACGTCGCCGTTCTGCAGGGTCGACTCCAACGGCACCAACTTGCCGTTCACTCGCGCGCCGACGCAGCGATGGCCAACATCCGTGTGCACCGAGTATGCGAAGTCGACTGGCGTCGAACCGGTGGGCAGTGCGATCACCGCGCCCTTCGGCGTGAAGACGTAGACCTCCTGGCCGGCCAGGTCGAAGCGCAATGAGTCGAGGAACTCGTCGGGGTCCTCGGTCTCCCGCTGCCATTCCAGGAGCTGCCGCAGCCAGGCGAAGTCGTCGGGCGCGGTCTTCGAGGACTCCTTGTACCGCCAGTGTGCGGCGATCCCGTACTCGGCCTGTCGGTGCATCTCGTGGGTCCGGATCTGCACCTCGACGGGCTTCCCCTGCGGCCCCATCACGGTGGTGTGCAAGGACTGGTACATCGTGAACTTGGGCATCGCGATGTAGTCCTTGAAGCGCCCGGGCAGGGGGCTCCAGCGGGCATGCACGATCCCCAGCACCGCGTAGCAGTCGCGCACCGACTCGACGAGCACGCGCACCCCGACCAGGTCGTAGATGTCGTCGAGGTCGCGGCCGCGCACGATCATCTTCTGGTAGACGCTGTAGTAGTGCTTCGGGCGTCCGGTCACCGTGGCGCCGATGTGCGCGGCCTGCAGATCGCCCTGGATCTCCAGCACCACCGCCTGCAGTTGCTCCTGCCGCTCCGGTGCACGCTCGCTCACGAGGCGCACGATCTCCTCGTACCGCTTGGGGTTGAGGTACTGGAAGGCCAGGTCCTCGAGTTCGAACTTGATGGTGTTCATGCCCAGCCGGTGGGCGAGCGGGGCGAAGATCTCGAGCGTCTCGCGGGCCTTCTGCTCCTGCTTGGCCTCGGGCATAGCGCCCAACGTGCGCATGTTGTGGACCCGGTCAGCGAGCTTGATGACGAGCACCCGGATGTCGCGTGCCATGGCGACGACCATCTTGCGCACGGTCTCAGCCGCCGTGGAGGAGCCGTACTTCACCTTGTCCAACTTGGTGACGCCGTCGACGAGCGCGCTCACCTCCTCGCCGAAGTCAGCGGTGAGCTGGTCCAGTGAATAGGGGGTGTCCTCGACGGTGTCGTGCAGGAGGGCCGCGACGATGGTCGGCGAGGTCATGCCGAGGTCGGCCAGGATGCGTGCCACGGCGAGCGGGTGCGTGATGTACGGATCGCCGCTGCGCCGGAGCTGTCCGCGGTGCTGCAACTCCGCGACGGCGAAGGCGCGACGGATCACGGTGTCATCCGTCTTCGGGTGGAAGGCCCGGACCGAGTCGATCAGGGCGTCGACGTCACCGGCGAGGTCGTACTCGACCTGAGCGCCGCCGATCACCGGATGGCCCGACATGCCGAGAGTATAGGCGGGGCGTTTTACGGTGATGTTTCCCGAGTGCCAGCGCCAGGTCAGTCGATGACGATGAGCGAATGCGCGGGGTTCAAGAGTTTGCTGCGTCCGTTGAGGAAGGCGAGTTCGAGGACGTAGGTCGACGCCAGGACCGTCGCACCGGCTGCGGCGATCAGTCGCTCGGCGGCGGCGGCCGTGCCACCGGTCGCAAGCACGTCGTCCACGATGAGCACCCGGGCATCGGTGTCGAGCGCATCGATGTGCATCTGCAGCTCGTTCACTCCGTATTCGAGTTGGTACGACTCGGTGTACGTGCTGTGCGGGAGCTTGCCGGGCTTGCGCAGGGGGATGAACCCGGCGTTGAGCAGCATCGCCACCGGTGCTCCGAGGATGAATCCGCGCGCCTCCATGGCCACGACGTGCGTGACATCCACGTCCAGGAAGGGCGCGGCGATGCTCTCGACGAGATCGAACAGCGCCTCGGCGTCGGCCAGCGCTGGGGTGATGTCCTTGAACATCACCCCAGGGGTCGGCCAGTCCGGAATGGTCCGGATGAGCTCGCCGGTGCGCTGGAGCATCAGCGCTTGCGCTTCGGCTGGCGACGCGGCTGGACGCGCGGCCCGGTGACGCGCACGTGCGCGCCGCTCGCCACCGGCGTGGCTGCGGTGCCGACGGCCACGGCGAGTTGGTCACCGCCACGCTGGGCGACGCGCTTGGCGACCGCCCGCATGGCCGGCTCCGTCTCCTTGAGCTGCGCCAGCACCGGGGTGGCGACGAAGATCGAGGAGTAGGTACCGGCGATCATGCCGATGAAGAGGGCCAGCGAGAGGTCCTTCAAGGTCCCCGCCCCCAGCAGACCGGCACCGATGATGAGGATCGCTGCCACCGGGAGGATGGCGACGAGTGAGGTGTTGATGGAGCGCACAACCGTCTGGTTGAGCGCCAGGTTCGCGGCGCCCGAGTAGGTGCGGCGGGACTGCCCGGCGATCCCGCGGGTGTTCTCCTTCACCTTGTCGAACACCACGACGGTGTCGTAGAGCGAGTAACCGAGGATCGTCAGGACGCCGATGACCGTGGCCGGGGTGACCTCGAAGCCGCTCAGTGCGTAGACACCGATGGTGATCACGAGGTCGTGCGCAAGCGCGACCATGGCCGCGATCGCCATCTTCCATTCGAAGTACATGGCGAGGAACAGGATCACCAGGAGCAGGAAGACGACCAGGCCCTGGAGGGCCTTGGAGGTGATGTCGCCGCCCCAGGTGGGCCCGACCAGCTGCACCTTGACCTCGGTCGAGGGCACGTTGAAGGCCTTGGCAAGCGCGTTGGCGACCTTCTGCGAGGTGGGTTCGTCGATGGCGCCGGTCTGCACGCGGACGCGGTCGCCACCGATGAGCGTGACTATGGCGTCTGCCTGACCGGCCGCGGCGGCTGCCGTCCGGGCGGTCGCGACGGACGCCGTCGTGCTCTTGAGCTGGAACTCAGCCCCGCCGCGGAACTCGATGCCCGCGTTCAGGCCGCGCAGGCCGAGGCCCGCGATGGCGAGCAGCAGGATCGCCGCCGAGATGGAGTACCAGATCTTGCGCTTGCCCACGAAGTCGTAGGACACGTGACCGTGGTAGAGGTTCGCACCGATCTTCCCGAGACTCGACATGACTACGCACCGATTCCTTCCGCGCTGACCACGCCGAGGCTCTGCGGGTTCACCCCGGAGAGCTTGTTGCCACTGGAGAAGAACTTGCTCTTGGCGAGCTCACCCACGAGCGGTCGGGTGAACATGAAGGCGACCATGATGTCGATCATCGTGGTGAGCCCCAGCGTGAAGGCGAAGCCGCGTACGCTGCCGACCGAGATGAAGTAGAGGACCGCAGCTGCGAGGCCGGTCACGAAGTCCGCAGCCAGGATGGTCCGACGTGCCCGCACCCAGCCGGCATCGACGGCGGCGCGCAGGCTCCGGCCGTCTCGGATCTCGTCGCGGATGCGTTCGAAGTACACGATGAACGAGTCGGCGGTGATGCCGATGGCCACGATGGCGCCGGTGACGCCGGCCAATGTCAGCGTGAACCCGAGTTGACGGCCGAGCACCACGACGAGCATGTAGAGGAGCGCGGCTGCGGTGGCGAGCGAGGCCACCGCCACCAGGCCGAGGCCGCGGTAGTACAGCAGGACGTACAGCAGCACGATGACCAGGCCGATGGCACCGGCCAGCATGCCGGCATTCAGCTGGTCATTGCCGAGCGTCGGGGACAGCGAGGTGATCTCCGCGATGTCGAGCGTGACCGGGAGGGCGCCGTACTTCAGCACGTTGGCGAGGTCGGTCGCCTCCTGCTGCGTGAAGGAGCCGGTGATCTGAGCGGAGCCACCGAGGATCGGCTCCTTGAAGTAGGGGCTGGAGAACACCGTGCCGTCGAGGACGATGGCGAACTGGTTCTGCGGCGTCGCCTTGACGTACATCTGCGTGGATGCATCCGAGAGCTTCTTGGCACCGGCACTGTCGAACGTGAGGTCAACCTGCCAGGCGGTGCCCGACTGCGGGATGCCCGCGGTGGCGTTCGTCACGTTGGTGCCCTGGATGAAGGCCGGCTCCAGGAGGTACTTCAGCGAGCCGTCGCGCGAGCAGGTCACCAGGTACTCGTTGTCCTTGGAGACGAAGCCGCCCTGACGGTTGGCGCTCTTCGAGCAGTCGATCCCCTTGTAGGCGTTCGCCAGCGCAGCGGCCGTGGTGGCCTGCTGCCAACCCTGATCCGCGACCGCCGTCTTGGTGTCCGTGACGGCGCCCGTGACATCTTCCTGCAGGACCGGACGGAACTCGAGCTTGGCGGTCTGCTTCAGCGTCTCCGCGATGCCCTGCTCACTGACTCCGGGGACCGACACCACGATGGCGGCGTTGGCGCCACTCCCCTGTGTCGTCACGTCCGCCTCCGCCACGCCGAGCCCGTTCACGCGCTGACGGATGATGTCCACCGCCTGCTGCAACTGGGAGTCGGTGATGGTGCCGCTACCCGGCTTCGGCGTGAGCGTCACCTGCGTGCCACCACGCAGGTCGAGGCCCAGGTGCGGCGAATGGTCGGTGTTCGGGAACCAGGTCCATACGGCCAAGGCAGCCAGCAGGATCACGAAGATCCCGAAGGTCCTTCCGTACTGGGGGCGTGGAGCAGCCACGATGAGTCCTTCCGATGACGGCGCGAACCGTGCAACGTACGCAACAAACTCCCGAAGTCTAGTGACCGCGCCCGCTGCATCCGTGCAGCAAAGGTCCCCTAGAACATGCTCGCTTGGCCACCTGTCGGCGGTTCGAGCCCCAGATGCGCATATGCGGAAGGTGTTGCCACGCGACCGCGGGGGGTGCGGGCGATGAGGCCTCGTCGTACCAGGAAGGGCTCTGCCACCTCCTCCACCGTGCTCGTCTCCTCGCCAACGGCCACTGCGAGGGAGGAGATGCCGACGGGGCCCCCGCGGAAGGTGGTGATGAGCGCCGCCAGCACCGCCCGGTCCAGACGATCGAGGCCCGCCGGGTCCACGTCGAACAGGTCGAGCGCGGCATGGGCCAGGCCCAGGTCGACGGCACCATCGGCGTTCACCTGCGCATAGTCGCGGACGCGTCTGAGCAAGCGGTTGGCGATGCGCGGAGTGCCCAGCGAGCGCCCCGCGATGAGGTCCGCGGCATCGTCCGCGACCCCGATGTGCAGGCGGTCCGCACTCCGGCGGATGATGGTGGCGAGTTCCTCGTCGGCGTAGAAGTCGAGGTGCGCGGTGTACCCGAAGCGATCGCGCAGGGGCCCCGGCAGGGTGCCGGAGCGGGTGGTCGCCCCCACCAGCGTGAACGCAGGGAGGTCGAGCGGGATGGCCGTGGCCCCGGGGCCCTTGCCCACGATGATGTCGACGCGGTAGTCCTCCATGGCGACGTACAGCATCTCGGCCGCCGGTTTGGCGATGCGGTGGATCTCGTCGATGAACAGCACCTCGCCCGGCGACAGCGAGGACAGGATCGCCGCCAGGTCACCGGCGTGCTGGATGGCCGGGCCGGAGGTGATACGCAGGGGTACGCCGAGTTCACGTGCCACGATGGTGGCCAGCGTGGTCTTGCCCAGGCCCGGCGGGCCCGCGAGCAGGACATGGTCTGCCGCTCCCCCACGCTGTTGGGCAGCGGCCAGCAGGAGTGTGAGTTGCTCGCGCACCCGGGACTGGCCGATGAACTCCGAGAGGTCGCGTGGGCGCAACGCGCCCTCGATGGCCAGATCGTCCACGTGCGCGACGGGATCGACGAGTTCCTCCTCCTGCATCAACGCCTGCCCAGGATCTGCAGCGCAGCGCGCAGGGCATCGGAGACGTCCACGGTCGCACCCTCGTCCGCGACCCGGGCGACGGCGCCCTCGGCCTGCTGGACCGACCAGCCGAGCCCCACTAGCGCCTCACGCACCGAGGCCTGCCAGTCGGGCGCGACCACGGCGCTGCCGGTCAGCTTGTCGCGCAGTTCGATGCACAGCCGCTCCGCACCCT
>DAHWFQ010000074.1:0-1576 GCA_027324895.1 Actinomycetota bacterium
TGGCATCCGACGCAGCCCAGTTCCTCCGTTAGGGGATCCGTGAGCACCTTCGGGCTGGATGCCGTCGAACCCGAGCTGGCCGAGACCATGTTGGCGCGCCTCGAGGACGTCGAGCAGTCGTTGCGCGCCGTGGCCAGAGCGGATGACCCCTTCATCAACGAAGCGGCCTCCCACCTGCTCTACGCGGGCGGCAAGCGCTTCCGCCCCATGCTCACGCTGCTTGCCTCGCAGTTGGGGACGGGCATCAGCGACGACATCGTCAAGGCGGCCGTCGCGGTCGAGCTGGTGCACCTGGCGTCGCTGTACCACGACGACGTGATGGATGAGGCGCCGCGCCGCCGCGGTGCGGAGTCGGCCAACACCCGCTGGAACAACACGATCGCCATCCTCACCGGCGATTGGCTGTTCGCCCGATCCTCCGAGGTGCTGGCGGATCTGGGGCCGGAGGCTGTGCGCATCCAGGCCCAGACCTTCGCGCGCCTCGTCGAGGGGCAGATCCATGAGACCGTGGGACCGGCCGATGGCGAGGGCGCCGTCTCCCACCACCTGCGGGTGCTGGCAGACAAGACCGGTGTCCTCATCGCCACCTCATGCCGCTACGGCGCCATGTTCTCCGGTTGCAGCGAGGACGTGGTGGACGCCCTGCGCACCTACGGCGAGGCGATCGGCGTGGCCTTCCAGATCGCCGACGACATCCTCGACATCGCCTCACCCGCAGAGGTGTCGGGCAAGACACCGGGCACGGACCTGCGCGAGGGCGTCATGACCCTGCCCATGCTGTTGGTGCAGGCGGCGAACCTGGAGACCGACTCGCACCTGCGCTCCCTGCTCGGTCGTCCGCTCGACGATGACGCGGAGCATGCTGAGGCGCTGGCGCTGCTTCGTGAGAACCACGCCATGGACCATGCCCGCGACACCGCCCGGCAGTGGGCCGGAGCAGCCGCAGAGGCGCTAGCGCCCATCCGAGCGGCACTGGCGGCAGACATGCTCTCGTTGACGGGCGATTCACCGGAGTTGCTGCGGAAGCAGGCCGCGCTCTCCGCGCTCCTGCTGCTCTGCGACGACGTCGTCAATCGCGTGGCCTGAACCCTCAGTCCGGGGGCAGCGCGCCGAGTTCGTCGCTGGCGCGCGAGCGCGAGTGGCGCACCATGTCGCTCGCGAAGATGGCGAGACCCACCCACAGCCAGATGAAGCCGGCCCACTTCAGCGTGGACATCGCCTCGTGGAACACGAACACGCCGAGTAGGAACTGCATGACCGGCGTGATGTACTGCAGAAGCCCGAGCGTGCTCATCGGTATGCGCACCGCGGCGGCGCCGAACGCCAGCAACGGCAGCGCCGTGACCGGTCCGGCAGTGAGCAGGGTCAACGAGTTCCCGAGGCCCGCGTGCAGGAACTCGGCCCGGCCCGTGAGCTCGAGCCACAACAGGTAGAGCACTGCGAAGGGAAGCACCGTCGCGGTCTCGACGGTGAGCGATGCCATGGCCTCCACGCCGGCCAGCTTCTTCACCAGGCCGTAGGAGCCGAAGCTCGCTGCCAGCGCCAGCCCTACCCAGGGCATGCTGTGCGCATCGAT
>DAHWFQ010000076.1:0-13750 GCA_027324895.1 Actinomycetota bacterium
GATGACCTTCACCCGACTGGCGACCGAGGCCCCGGCCGCCACCGCGCTGCGCACGCAGGCGAGCGTGTGGCGGGCGTCGTCGATTTGCGCATCGAAGAAGGTGACGGCGCCGCCCGGCCATTCGTCGACGCGCAGCCCGGGCGCCAGCTTGCGGGCGTGATCCGGCTTCAGCGCATGCGGCCGGGGCATGGTGCCGCCGTAGCCGCCGAAGCGGGAGAGGGCGTCGTACAGCTGCACGCCGGTGCCGAGATAGGGGCGCTGCCACTTCGACATGAGCGGCAGCACGAACGGCAGGGGGCGCACCAGGTGGGGGGCGATGCGATCGAGGAGCAGCCCGCGCTCGGTGAGCGCCTCGTGGACCAACGCGAACTCGAGCTGTTCGAGGTAGCGCAGGCCCCCGTGCGCGAGCCTCGAGGAGCGGCTCGAGGTGCCGGCGGCCACGTCGCGTTCCTCCACCAGTGCCACGTCGATCCCCCGCAGGGCCGCATCGAGCGCCGACCCCGCCCCGACCACGCCGCCGCCGATGACGAGCAGGTCGAGTGGATCCGAGGCACTGCGTGCGAGGCGTTCCCAAGCAGCCGTGCGCTCGAGCGGACCCCAGGTGTTCGTGGCCATATTTGCAGCGTAGTGAACGCGGCACGCCGAATGTGAGGTTTTGTGGCGCATTCAGCCCACGTTCACGTGGTGCTCGTACGGGTGATCATTGCCACGCCGACGCGGCGGGGTTGCCCAGGGCAGCCCGCGTAGCCTTGGCGCATGGTCGAATTCGCGTACTCGGATCTCCTGCCCACGACTTCCGCGGACATCCCCTTCCGCCTCATCACCACCGACGGCGTGAGCACCTTCGAGGCCGGTGGTCGGACCTTCCTCCAGGTCTCAGCGGAGGCCCTGCGCCTGTTGGCGTACGAGGCCGTGCACGACATCCAGCACTTCCTCCGGCCGGCGCACCTCGCCCAACTGCGACGCATCCTCGACGACCCGGAGGCGTCCCCGAATGACAAGTTCGTGGCGCGCGACCTGCTGAAGAACGTGAACGTGTCGGCTGGCGGCATCCTGCCCATGTGCCAGGACACCGGCACGGTGATCGTGTCCGGCAAGCGCGGCCAGCAGGTGCTCACCGACGTGCGCGATGAGGAAGCACTGTCACGCGGCATCTTCGACGCCTACCAGAAGCTGAACCTGCGCTACTCGCAGATGGCGCCGCTCACCATGTGGGACGAGCGCAACACCGGGTCCAACCTGCCGGCGCAGATCGAGATCGCCGTCGACACCAAGCCCGGTCACGAGAACTCCTACGAACTGCTCTTCATGGCCAAGGGCGGCGGCTCGGCGAACAAGTCATACCTGTTCCAGGAGACCAAGGCGCTGCTGAATCCCGCTTCCCTAGCGCGTTTCATGGACGAGAAGCTGCGCACGCTCGGCACCGCCGCCTGCCCGCCCTACCACCTGGCGGTCGTCATCGGCGGCACCTCGGCCGAGTTCGCGTTGAAGACCGCGAAGTACGCATCCGCCAAGTACCTCGACTCCCTGCCGACATCCGGCACCATGCTGGGGCACGGCTTCCGGGATCTGGAGATGGAGGCGGAGATCCTCAAGCAGACGCAGGAATTCGGCATCGGTGCCCAGTTCGGCGGCAAGTACTTCTGCCACGACGTGCGTGTCGTCCGTCTTCCGCGCCACGGCGCGTCCTGCCCGGTCGCCATCGCCGTGTCCTGCAGCGCCGACCGCCAGGCAGTGGCGAGGATCAGCGCGGAAGGCGTGTTCCTCGAGCAGTTGGAGCGCGAACCTGCCAAGTACCTGCCCGATGAGGACGGCGCGCAGCTGTCGGGCGAGGTCGTGCGCATCGACCTCAACCGGCCGATGGCGGAGATCCGTGCCACCCTGTCGAAGTTGCCGGTCAAGACGCGCTTGTCGTTGAGCGGTCCCATGATCGTGGCGCGCGACATCGCGCATGCCCGCATCCTCGATCAACTCGAGGCCGGTCAGCCGATGCCGCAGTACCTCAAGGACCATTGCGTGTACTACGCCGGCCCGGCGAAGACCCCTGCCGGCTACGCGTCAGGGTCCTTCGGGCCCACCACGGCCGGACGCATGGACGCCTACGTGGATCGCTTCCAGAAGGCCGGCGGTTCCTTCGTGATGCTGGCGAAGGGCAACCGGTCGCAGGCGGTCACTGATGCCTGCCGGGCCAACGGTGGCTTCTACCTGGGATCGATCGGCGGACCCGCAGCCATCCTGGCCAAGGACAACATCCGTCATGTGGAGGTGCTCGACTTCGAGGACCTGGGCATGGAGGCCGTCTGGAAGATCGAGGTGGAGGACTTCCCCGCCTTCGTCGTGGTCGATGACAAGGGCAACGACTTCTTCGCGGAGACCATGAAGCCGCAGTTCCGCACCATCGAGTTGCGGAAGTAGGCGCCGCCCTACGGCGTCGGGCTTGATTCGGCCATGCGCTCCTTGGCACGCGTGAGCAGGGACTCGCAGGCCGACGCGAGCCGCTCTCCGGTCTCCCACAGCCGCATGAGGTCCTCGAGCGGCACCTCGGCATCCTCGAGCGCCGTGACCACCACTTCCAGCGCCTCGCGCGCCTGCTCATAGCGCAGCGCTTCCAGGTCCTGCGCGCTCCAGGCCAGGATGTAGGTGAGTTCAGCCATGGTGGGCCTCCAGGATGGGCGTTGCCTTGAACGAACCACGGGCGACGCGGATGTCGAGCGCGGTGGCGGTGAGTTGTGCGGGATCGGTGATGACCCGGCCGTCGGCGGCGCGCACCACGGCGAAGCCACGGTCCAGCGTGCCTTGGGGCGAGAGCGCCCTGAGCCGGGCGTGGGTGGTGCCCAGCGACGCCTGCCGCCGCTCGATCTGCAAGGCGGCGGCAGCCATGGCGGCGACGCGCAGGGCGCCGATCTCGGCCAGGCGGAGCTCGATGATCCGCGCGGGGTGGGCGCGTGTGACCGCGTCGCGAAGTCCCCTGAGCGTCAGCGATTCCCGTTCGACGGTGCGAGCGAGGCGCTGCAGGGTGCGTGCCCGCAGGCGGTTGATGGCACGCAGCTCATCCTCCATGTCCGGCACGATGCGCCGGGCGGCGTCCGTGGGGGTGGAGGCGCGGACGTCGGCCACGTCATCCAGCAGGGGGCGATCCTGCTCGTGACCGATGGCGCTCACCACCGGCGTGAAGCAGGCGGCCACGGTGCGCAGCAGGCCCTCGTCGCTGAAGGGCAGCAGGTCCTCGAAGGCGCCGCCTCCGCGCGCGATGACGATGACGTCGATCTCGTGGTTCGCCTCGAAGCGGCGCAGTGCAGCGGAGACCTGCTCGACGGCCGACGGGCCCTGCACCGCGACCTCCGCGACCTCGAAGCGCACGTGTGGCCAGCGCTTGGTGGCATTGGTGATCACGTCGTGCATGGCGTCACTCTCACGTCCGCATATGAGACCCACCAGGTTCGGGAGCATCGGCAGCGGACGCTTGCGCTCCACGGCGAACAGCCCCTCTGCGGCGAGCAGCGCGCGCAGCCGCTCGATCCGCAGCAGCAGCTCGCCGACCCCCACCGTCTGCACGGCATGGACGCGGAACTGCAGGGTCCCGTTGCTGGGGCGCCACTCGGGCTGCAGGAGGACGGCAACGCGACTGCCGATCGTCACCTCGGCCCGAGCGAAGACGGCGGCGGGGCCCGCCAGCCGGATGGACAGGTCGGCGTCCGCGTCGCGGAGCACGGAGAAGGCCCAGGTCCCACGGGTGTTGAGCTCGGCGAGCTGGCCTTCCACCCAGACCCTGGGCCACTTGTGCACGGTGTCGCCGATGCGCGCCGACAGTTCGCGCACGGGGTACGCGCTCTCGGGGGACTGGCCGGGCAGGCTCATGCCCGTAGCCAACCACGCCTCCCTGACAGCATCGTCGTCAACGGGCCGTCGGATCGGCGCCGAGTGCGAACGTCTACCATGACCGACATGCGTACTCCGGGCACTGTCCTCCTCGCCGCTCCGCGTGGTTACTGCGCAGGGGTCGATCGCGCGGTCGAAACCGTGAAGCAGGCGCTCACCCTCTACGGTGCACCGATCTACGTGCGCAAGGAGATCGTCCACAACAAGTACGTCGTCGAGCAGCTACGCGACCAGGGCGCCATCTTCGTCGAGGAACTCGACGAGGTCCCGGATGGCGCGACCGTGGTGTTCAGCGCCCACGGAGTGGCTCCGGTGGTGCACAACGAGGCTGCCGAGCGCAACCTCAAGGCCATCGACGCCACCTGCCCGCTGGTGTCGAAGGTGCACTCGGAAGCACGCCGATTCGCCAACGAGGGATACAACATCCTGCTCATCGGGCACGAGGGACACGAGGAGGTCATCGGCACCATGGGCGAGGCGCCACGGTCCATCACCCTGGTGGACGGGCCGGCCTCCGCGGATGCCATGCACCTCGATCCGCGACACAAGACGGTCTGGCTCTCCCAGACCACGCTCTCCGTGGACGAGACCATCCGCACGGTGGACCGGCTGCGGGAGCGCCTGCCGCACCTCGTGAGCCCGCCCAGCGATGACATCTGCTACGCCACGCAGAACCGGCAGACCGCGGTCAAGCAGATCGCGCCCGACTGCGACGTGCTCATCGTCGTGGGGAGCGGCAACTCGTCGAATTCGGTGCGGCTGCTCGAGGTGGGCCTGCAGGCAGGGGCTCGTCGCGGCTACCGCATCGACACCGCGGATGAGCTGCGGGCGGAATGGTTCGACAACGCGCGGATCGTGGGCCTCACGTCGGGTGCTTCGGTGCCCGAGGAACTCGTCGTGGGTGTGCTCCACTGGCTCAGCCAGCATGGCTTCGGCAAGGTGGAAGAGGTCACGGGAGCGCAGGAGTCACTGGTCTTCTCGCTGCCGCCGGAACTGCGCCGGGACCTCAAGTCGTCACGCGAGAAGCAGGACTGACCAAGGTCTGCGCGCGCCCGCCTCAGCGTGCGTTGCGGCGCAGCAAGGGGACGACGATGCCGAGCACGGTCGCGACCGCGAGCCACGGCGCCAACGTGATGAGGCCGGCGAACACCAGGATGATCTGACCGATGATGCTCCTGCCCGGCGCACCCGCTGCGAACTGACCGGCGACGATGATGACGGCGATGAGCACGTATGGCGGCAGGGTCCACGCCGCCCAGCGGGCTTCAGGACCGAGCAGCCAGGCCGCAGCGATGGTGGTGACGATCAGGGCGATGCCCGTGGGCGCACCCAGTCCCGTCGACAGCTTCGCATTTGCGATGGCCACCAACGCCGTGATGACGAAGGCGAGGACGGCAGCCCTGCGGGGGCTCACCTGCAACCCGTTCAGGGCCAGGCTCGGCAACCCACGCTGTGGGGCTGACCGCGGGTCCCTGGCGGCGCGGTCGCTGCGCACACGGGTGGATCCCGCCCCTTGATCACCCGGTTCGGGTGCGAAGCCGGTGACCTGGCGGAACCAAGAGGTGAAGCCGGCCGGGGGCAGGCGTTGCTCGGGCGCGGCGGCACCCAGGACCTCGGCGATGGCTGGATCTTCGATAGGGGCAGAACGAGCGGGGGCGGCCGGCGCTGACGCGCGCACGGGAGCCGCGGGGCGCACCGGAGCGGCGGGGCGCGGGGGCGCGGCGACCGTGGAGGCTCGAGGAGGGATCAGCGAGTTGATGGTGATCGGTGCATGCAGCCCGGTTTCGGCCCATGAGGTGGCCTCGATCGGCTGAATCGCGGTGTGACGACGATGATGGCCCGGAAGGGCAACGATGGCATCGGGATGCGCCTCGCTGCCGGCGGAGCGGTAGAGGGTCCCGGTCGTCGCGGGAGCCGGTGCCGAGGCCTCCCGGGGAGCGGCCACCGGTTCCACGGGGTCGGCAGCGTGCGCCGGCGCGCCCCAGATCTCATGATCATCGAACTTCACGCCGCAAGGGTACGGCAGTCCTGCTGGCGCATGGCGAACCAGCAGGCAAACGCGCGATCAGGATTCCAAGGCCGGGGTGCGCGTCGTCCGTGGCTGCTCGTGGACACCCGAGCGCACGTCCAGATCGCCTCCCCCGGGGACCCCCAATTCGGCAATGCGCCGGGCTTGCGCGACCACGCGGGTGTCGAAGCTGCCCACGAGTCGGTTGTAGCTGTCGACGGCCCGCCGCAACTGGTCGCCGGTGTCATTGAGGTGCCCCACCATGGTGCTCAGGCGGCCCAGCATCTCGCGGCTGAGTTCGCGGATCTCCTCGGCGTTGACGGCCAGGTCGTGTCGTGTCCAGGCGAAGCCGATGGTGCGGAGCAGCCCCACCATGGTGGTGGGCGTGGCGGGCACCACGCGCTTTGCGAAGGCGCGCTCGAGGAGCAGTCCGTCCTGGTCGAGGGCTGCGCTGAGCAGCGGCTCAAGCGGCAGGAACAGCACGACGAAATCCGGCGCGATGCTCGAGGTCGATGCGTAGTCCTTGCGTGCGAGCTCGCTGACCCGGGCCGCGAGGTCACGACCGTGCTTCTGCAGCAGAGGGCCCCGTTCGCTCGGATCCTCGAGGGCCATGGCCTCGAAGAAGGCATCCCACGGGAACTTGGCGTCGACCAGCACCTCGCCACCGCCGGGCAGCAGGATCACCAGATCCGGTCGCAGTGCGCCATCGGCAGTCGCGCGCACGTCCTGCCGTCGGTAATGCACGCCTTCGATGAGGCCGGCATGTGAGAGCAGTTGCTCCAACTGCATCTCGCCCCATTGCCCTCGGGACTGGCCCTTGGACATGGCGGCCACCAACTGTCGCGTCGCTGAGCCGAGATGCTCGTTGCTGGCCTTGATGTTCTCGATCTCGGTCTGGATGCGTGTCTCCGCCTCGATCCGGCGCCGATCGGCATCCTGAGCGGCGCGGGTGACGGAATCCAAGCCCTCGGCCACCGGCTTCAGCAGGTCATCGAGGGAGCGCTGACGCTGCGCCGCAGCCGCCAGGTCGGTGTTGTGCTGCTCCAACTGCTGGATACGCCCGGCACTCGTCGCCAGCATCCGATCGGCGGCGTTGACACGGGCGCGGAGTGAGGCTGCGATCGCGCCCATCAGGGCGGTCCCGGTGAGCGCTCCGAGGAAGAACGTGGTGATGTCCATGGCAGCAGCCTGCCGGGGGCGTCTGACAGGCGGCCGAGCGACACGACGGCGCCGCCTAGACTTCGCCGACGTGGGACTCGAGATCGGAATCGTCGGACTGCCGAACGTGGGCAAGTCGACGCTGTTCAATGCGCTGACGCGGAACAACGTGCTGGCGGCGAACTACCCGTTCGCGACCATCGAGCCGAACACCGGTGTTGTCGGCGTCCCGGACCCTCGCCTCGGCGTGCTGGCGGGCATCTTCCACAGCGAGCGCATCCTGCCCGCGTCGGTCACCTTCGTGGACATCGCGGGCATCGTGCGCGGCGCCTCCGAGGGTGCGGGCCTCGGCAACAAGTTCCTCGCCAACATCCGTGAGTGCAACGCCATCTGCCAGGTCGTGCGCGTCTTCACCGATCCCGACGTCGTGCACGTCGAGGGCAAGGTGGACCCGCACGAGGACATCGAGACCATCTCGACGGAGTTGATCCTGGCCGACATGCAGACGCTCGAGAAGGCGCTTCCCCGCCTGGAGAAGGAGGCGCGGCTGAACAAGGAGCGCGCCCACGTGCTCGAGTCGGCAAAGCAGGCCCAGGGCTTCCTGAACGCCGGCACCACGCTCTTCAAGTCGGGCATGGACACCGAGCCCATCCGTGAGTTGATGCTGCTCACCGCCAAGCCCTTCCTGTACGTCTTCACCGTCGACGAGGACGAGCTCACGGACGAGCGGCTCAAGGCGGACATGCGAGCGCTCATCGCGCCAGCGGAGGCGGTGTTCCTCGACGCCAAGCTGGAAGCAGAACTCGTCGAGCTGGACGAGGCTGAGGCACTCGAACTGCTCGCCTCGGTGGGCCAGACGGAGAGCGGGCTTGCCATCCTCGCCCGCGTCGGCTTCGACACGCTCGGCCTGCAGACCTACCTCACGGCCGGCCCCAAGGAGACGCGCGCCTGGACCATCCACAAGGGCGACACCGCGCCGGTGGCCGCTGGCGAGATCCACACGGACTTCCAGAAGGGCTTCATCAAGGCCGAGGTCATCTCCTTCGCGGACCTGGTGGACGCCGGCTCAGTCGCTGAGGCGCGCTCGCGCGGCAAGGCGCGCATGGAGGGCAAGGACTACGTCATGCAGGACGGCGACGTCGTGGAGTTCCGCTTCAACGTGTAACTGGCCCCTGGGCGGACTCCACGGAATCGGATCGTTCGAGGCGACCCCGTTCAGAGTCTGATCGGGGCGCGCAGCGTGTCGTGGGCGAATTGCACGAGGTAGTCATTCAACTCGTGCGAGGCCCATTCCGCCGCCTTCTCGTCACGCATGAGAATCGCGCGGAGGATGGCCAAGTGGAGTCCACGTCCGCGCTCGATCTCCGTGGCGACGTCACGCACGTGCGCCAGCCAGAACCGACGGGAGAGCCCTTGCAGCGGCGCCATCGCATCGGCCAGGAACTCATTGTGCGCGGCCCCCACGATGAGTCGGTGCGTGCCCTTGATGGTGTCGCCGTACTCGTGGATCGTCAGTTGGCCGTGCGACAGCACGTCGGCCATGGCCTCCATGCCTGCCCGATCCGTCGCATCCGCGCCCTGGCAGGCCAGCTGCACCGCCAAGCCCTCCATGACGCGGCGCAGTTCCAGCATGCGGAGTTGGGCCTCGACCGACGCCGGCGGCACCAGGACGCCCTTGTTCGGGTGGATCTCCACCATCCGGTTCCGCGCCAGCTGTTGCAGGGCCTCCCGCACGGGAGTGCGGCCCAGACCAGTCTTCTCCATGAGCACGGTCTCCGAGACGAGAGAGCCCGGAGCCAGTTCCTGCGAGACGATCAACTCCTCGATGGCCTCATACGCCTGTCCGGCCTTGCCCTGTGCGGTCATCGGGCTCCTTGCGAAGGTGAGCGGTGCAGGCGACCGTCGAATTATAACGTCTTGGCCTTAACCATTGTGCAACCAATATATCGGTCGCATACTGGATAGAGCAGCCCCTACTGATTCGAGGTTCCCATGTCCGCAAGCATCGAACGTCGTTCCATCGACTACATCCCAGCGGAGGAGCGACACGGTTCGCCGCGAAGCCTGCTCTTCGTCTGGTTCGCCGCGAACACGTCGATCACCGCGGTCGTCACCGGCGCGCTGTTCGTGATCCTGGGCAACAGCGCACTCTGGTCGATCCCCGCCATCATCATCGGCAACGCCGTCGGCGGCTTCTTCACCTCGTTGCACTCGGCGCAGGGTCCCCGGCTCGGCGTGCCGCAGATGATCCAGAGCCGGGCCCAGTTCGGCTACTTCGGTGCCATCCTGCCCCTCCTGCTCGCACTCATGATCTACGTGGGCTTCTACGCCACCGGCCTGGTGCTCGGCGGCCAGGCGATCGGCACGCTGCTCCACATCCCCGCGCAGGCGGGATCGGTCGTCTTCGCCATCATGTCGACGACGTTGGCCATCGTCGGCTACCGGCACATCCACCGCTTCTCGCATTTCGCGGCGGTGCTCAGCGCGGTCGTCTTCGCCATCCTCCTCGTCCGCATCTTCAGCCATGCCGGCATCGGATCGGCCGTCGCCGCCCACGCGTTCGCCGCTGCCCCCTTTGTCCTCGGCGTCTCGCTCTCTGCGTCCTGGCAACTCACCTTCGGCCCCTACATCGCCGACTACTCGCGCTACCTGCCGGAGGACACGCCCAAGCGCGAGACCATCGGCTGGACCTTCCTGGGCAGCGTGCTCGGCGGATCCGTGGCGATGACCCTCGGCGCCCTCGCAGCGGCCCTTGGAGGAGCGGCCTTCGGCAAGGATCAGGTCGGCTACCTGTCCGGCTTGGGTGGCGCGCTCTGGCCGCTCGTGCTGCTCGCCGTGATCTGCGGCAAGCTCACGGGGAACACGCTGAGCTCGTACGGCGGCTACATGTCCACGGCGACGATCGTCACCAGCCTCACCGGCCAGGACCGGGTGGGACCCCGCCAGCGAGCCGTCTACGTGGCGATCATCTCCGCGATCGCCCTCGCCATAGCGCTGGCGGCGAGCAGCAACTTCCTCGGCAACTTCATCAATTTCCTGCTGTTCCTGCTCTACTTCATCACGCCGTGGTCGGCGGTCAACCTCGTGGACTACTACCTGGTGCGCAAGGAGCGCTACAACGTCGCCCAGCTCTTCCTCAAGGACGGCGAGTACGGTCGCTTCAGCGCGGGCGCGTTCATGGCCTACCTGCTCGGCGTGTTGATCCAGATCCCGTTCATGAACAGCCCGCTCTACGTCGGTCCGATCGCGAACCTGATGGGCGGCGCCGAAGTGGCGTGGCTCATCGGCCTGGTCGTGGCAGGCGGCATCTACTACGTGACATCCGCGTCGATCCGCCGCCAGTTGGCAACGCAAGCGTCGACAGTCTCGGCTGCGGCACGCGTCCTGGTGGGGGAGCCGCAGCGATGAGGTACGACCCTTCGCTCGAGCCCTGCCCGTTGCCCTACTCGCCATTCAAGAGCAGCACGGTTCCGCGGCCCATCGGCTGGCTCTCCAGCATCAGCCCGGACGGCATCGACAACCTGGCGCCGTACAGCCAATGGCAGAACCTCACCTTCGATCCGCCCATGGTGATGTTCTCCGCGAACCAGTACCCCGACGGGCGACGCAAGGACACCGTCATCAACGCGGAGCAGACGGGCTGGTTCGTGTGGAACATGGCGACCTATGACCTCCGCGAAGCCGTGAACATCAGTGCGATGGCCATCCCTGCGGAGCAGAGCGAGTTCGACTTCGCGGGCGTGACGCGAAGGCCATCGGATCTGTCGGCAGTACCGATGGTGGCGGAGAGTCCCGTGCACTTCGAGTGCCGCTATCTGTCGACCCACCGCTTCACGGGCAACTCCAAGGTCGGCACCATCGACATCGTCTTCGCGCAGGTCGAGCGCATCCACATCAACGACGAGGTGATCACCCCGGACGGCAAACTCGACATTCCCCGAATCCGACCGTTGGCGCGCTTGGGCTATCACGACTACACGAGTGTCACTGAGGTCTTCGAGATGCATGTCCCAGACGCCAATGAGGACGCGGACAACGGCCTCGAAGGGCTCCCCGCGCGGCGATGGCTGCAGGACGCTGGGATGACCCTGCGCTGACGACGCACTTGCTGGGGCGGCTTCGATTCATTCGAGGCCGCCCCACTTATGTCCTGAGCATCGACGGTCAGACGGCTCCGTCGCGGAGGCGCGCTCACGCGGCAAGGCGCGCATGGAGGGCAAGAACGACATCATGCACGACGACGTCGGGGAGTTCCGTTTCTTCAAGGTGTAGCCGATCCCGCCGGCTGAAGCTGGGCGTGCTGGGTGGATGCAATGTCCTTGGGTCTCGCTACGCTCCTGAGCATCAGCGGCGAGGGGAGACACGAATGGCTGCAGGGGAGACGATGGGCCGATCCGGCGCTACCGTCGTGGAAGGAGCGGGACGACTGATCCTCGATCAGGGCCTCGATGCAGGCCGATCGGGCTTCGATCCCGAGGCGCAGGTCTGGACTGCAGAACACGCCGCGGAACTCCTGGAGTGCTTTGTCAATCGCCCGGACCTGTCTGGCGCGTCCTTCGATGAGAAGCTTGCGAGGCAACTGGCTGGAGCATCTGACGGCGCTATAGCCCTTTTTGGCGAGCTCTACTTCCTATCGCTACTTCCCTTGCGCGATTACAAGGGGTCGACGAAACGCGACAGGATCAACTTCGCATTGTCCCGAGCAAAGACGCTGGTGCATATCCCGAGGCAACTCGACGAAGCTTTGGACGCCGGAGTGCTGAATGGAGGTGTTGCCTTCAAGACTCGACGGGACAAGCAGCTCGCGTTTCTTATCGAGTTCGCAAACGGGTTCCTTGCGCTGCAACCCGCGGAGCGACACGCGATCATGAGTGACCCGATCATGTTTCGCGACACGGTCAATTCCGTTACCGCCGTGAACGCGCCATCGCAGAGGCACACACTCAATTACCTGGCATTCCCCAAGTTCTTCCTCCCCATCGCGAAAACGCAACACCGGACCATGATTCGGGACGCATTCCTCGATCGAATCGAGGATGGCGGGATCGACCTCGACGTCGATCTGCACAAGATCAACGATGCACTTGAGGCGGAAGCACAGGGGCCGGTGGACTACTACCGCGCGCCTTGGCGCGCAATTTGGGATGCCGACGCTGTACCAACACCGAGCGATCCGTGGTCAGCGTTCCTGTATTGGATGCAGCGATTCGTCGACGTCATCGATCTCGAGACTGAGGAGCGCCAGTACAAGGTCAAGGCGGCCCGTGCGATAGATGCCAGCATGCAACTAGCGGCAAGCGGCGATACTGCGTGGGCTGACGCCTTCCGCAAAGCGACCAACGTCAACCTCCTGCCAACGTACTTCAAGATCGCCCTTCGTGATGATCTCAATACTCGACCAGACTTCCTCCGGCAGGCATTCCTTGGCGTCTGGGAGGGGGAGCCCGATACTGGATCCCTCGATGATCTCCAAAGCATGCTGAAGACGTCGTCGACGGCTACGCAGTACACGCCCGGCAATATCACGGCATTGGCTTCGTTGCTATTGATGGCACGAGATCTCGCACAGTATCCGCCGTATCGTCCGACACCACTCGCGACTGCCGCACGTCTGACCAAGACGGAGTTGGCAACGGGATCGCCGTCTCTGCGGTACAACTGCCTCCTCGGCATGTGTGATCAGTTGATCGAGCGCGCGGCAGATCAGGGTCTGGAAGTGCAAGATCGTCTGGACGCCCAATGTCTGATCTGGATGGTCGCCCAGTATCCACCACCGCCTGAATGGAGTGATGCTGAGCGCATCGACTTCCAGCATTGGCGAGGGGACGCGTCACCTCCGGATGACCAGACGCCGCGGCGCGCTTGGCTCATTCGCACGCTTTCAGAGCATGGAGGCCTGCTCCCGGAACAATGCCTCGAACAAGAAGTGGTCGCGCTGCCCGCGCGGACCCTCCGGGAGGTCAACAATCTCGTCAGTCTCGATGAACTGAGGCAAATTGTGGAAGAGGATTTCTCACAATCCTCGTACGCATCGAGGGCTGGCAAGGTCGAGGAGTTTTTCGCATTCCTTACGCGCATGCAGTTGGGTGATTTGGCGATAGTTACGCACGGGGAGCGGATGTACCTGGGTACCGTGCTAAGCGGCGCTCGGTACACGTCGGGGCAAGACGGCAAGCCGCTGCTGGTTCGGGAGGTCCGCTGGGACCTGGCCAACGGAATCCCGTTGCGCGGTCTGCCCGCAGACATTTCGGCGAGATTTCAGATTCAAGAGCAGGTCGTTGAGATGACTCAACAGCTCCAATACCTCGAGAGTCTGCTTGCCGCGCCTGAGCCCAGCCCCGGTTTTGAATTGGTCCTGCCAGATGCGACCGCCGAGCTGGCGAGCGAACTTCACATGCCCATCGAGTGGCTGCAGGAATCCATCGAGTTGCTGCGAGAGCGTCGTCAACTCATCTACTACGGGCCGCCTGGAACCGGGAAGACATACATCGCGCGCCGCCTAGCGAAACACCTTGCCGGGGACAACGTTCGGCTGGTCCAGTTCCATCCGTCCTACACGTACGAAGATTTCTTTGAAGGCTATCGACCGGTTGCATCCGGTGCATTTGAGCTCAGGCCGGGTCCTATGCGGAAGGTCGTTGACAAGGCTCGTGAGAATCCGACAACACCCTACTTCCTGATTATTGACGAGATCAACCGGGGCAA
>DAHWFQ010000096.1:0-10873 GCA_027324895.1 Actinomycetota bacterium
CGGCAAGGTGCTGCAGATGATGGGCTACGGGCAGGTCGCGCATCCGCGCCAGCATTCGTAGCGCGTGCGGGCGGGGCTGACATGGCCCGAACGCCTTCCCCACCGAACTTTTGTAAGGAATATGCGACGCTAGCCCCGTGAGCACCCCACATGGACTGATCCTCGTCGTCGAGGACGAGCGTCACATCGCCGACCTGCACAAGCTCTACCTGTCGAAGGCGGGGTTCGGCGTCCACATCGAGACCACCGGCGAGGGGGCGTTGAAGGCGGCACGGACGTTGCACCCCAGCGCCATCGTGCTCGACGTCGGCATCCCGGCTCCCGACGGCATCGAGGTGTGCCGCACGCTGCGGGCCGAGGGCGTCTGGATCCCCATCCTCTTCTGTACCGCGCGCGATGACGAAGTCGATCGCGTCCTCGGGCTCGAGCTCGGGGGCGACGACTACATCACCAAGCCCTTCAGCCCCCGCGAGGTCGTGGCACGCGTCCGCGCGGCCGTCCGACGCAACGAGCGTGCGGTGCAGGGCGATTCCGAGTCCATCAGCATGGGCGAGGTGGTCCTGGACAAGGCCGCGCGTCGTGTCACCGTGAGCGGTCAGGAAGTGGTCTTCACGGCCACCGAATTCGACCTGCTGGCCCACCTCATGTCCCGCCCCGGCCGCATCATCTCCCGGGAGCAGCTGCTCGCCGATGTCTGGGGTTATGCGGCAGTGGTGACGACGAGGACCGTCGACGTGCACGTCGCCCAGGTGCGCGCCAAGCTCGGCGACGCCAGCCCCATCCGCACCGTGCGCGGTGTCGGATACGGCGCGGAGGCACCGACACCGGAGAGCCAGGCTGCCGACATCGATGAATGACGGGGGCCAGTTCCGCTCCGCCCCGACCGGTGAACGCCTGGTGACCGAACGTGGGCGGCCGCTCGCGACGAGCATCGCGCTCATCGTCGCCGTGGCCCTGTCCGCGGCCATCGTGCTCACCATCGCCATCGCCTATCCCTTCGTGAAGGGCTCCGCCGTCGAGCTCACGCAGGCCTCGCTGGCCAACCAGGCGAACTCGCTGGCGCGGTTCCTCGACGGTCCGGGCCCGTTGGACGCCGCAACCGCGTCCATCCCCACGCAGATCCGGGAGATCCTGCGTGACCAGCATGTGCGCGCCGTCCTGGTGCCGCCGACGGCTCCCGCCACCGCGCCCATGCGGACAACCGACCGCGCGACCGATGTCCGCCACAGGTCCGTGAGTGACCTGCGCCGGCTCGCGAACGGGACCCTCGTGTTCTACGAGTTCCGTGGCCTCGACGGTGGCTACTCGCTGTTCCTCACCGAGCCCGAGGCGGTCGCGGACCAACCGACGAGGTTGCTCCTGCTGAAGATGGGCTACGGCTCCATCATCGTGCTGCTGTTCGCCATGGCAGCCATCGTGTTCTACACACGGCGGGCGACGGCTCCCATCCGTCACGCCGTGATCGCAGCCGAGCGCATGGCGGAGGGGGCACGCGACGTCAGGCTCGTCGAAGGTGGCGTCGCCGAGTTCGCGGACCTCTCACGATCCATGAACGAACTGTCGGACGCCCTCGCGAACAGCGAGGACCGCCAGCGCCAGTTCCTGCTGTCCGTCTCGCACGAACTCCGCACGCCGCTGACCGCCATCGCGGGCTACGCGGAAGCCCTCGCCGATGGCGTCATCGGTGCGGAGGATGTCGAATCCACGGGCTCGGTGATGCGCGACGAGTCCGAGCGCCTGCAACGACTGGTGAACGACCTGCTCGACCTCTCCCGGGCCGGCGCCGTCGAACTCCGCCTCGACCCGCAGTCCGTCGATCTGCGCGACATCGTGGCCGGGGCCGGGCAGGTCTGGAAGGACCGCTGCGATCGCGAGGACCTGCAGTTCTCCCTCGAACTGCCCGACACGCCCATGCGCATCACGACCGATGCCGTGCGCGTCCGGCAGATCATCGACAACCTGTGCGAGAACGCCCTGCGCGTGACGCCAGCGGGAAGTCCGCTCGTCATCGCGTTGCGTGACTCCGGAGGAGGCATCGACCTGCAGGTGCGGGATGGTGGCCCCGGACTGTCGGACGATGACCTGACGGTGGCCTTCGAACCGTCCGCCCTGCACGATCGCTACTTCGGGATCCGACCGGTGGGTACCGGCGTCGGCCTGGCCCTCGTGGGAAGGCTCGCCCAGCGGCTCGGTGGCACCGCCGAAGCGGGGCGCGCACCCGAGGGGGGCGCCAGTTTCACCGTGCACCTGCCCCGCGACTGGGGTCGTGCGCCCGCGTAGGGAGCACGCATGCGCACCGTCTAGTCTTTCCCGCAGGAGGGGAGGCGCTGTGACGGTCCTGGATGACATCATCGTCGGCGTGCGGGAGGACCTCGCGCTGCGGCAGGCCAAGACGCCCCTCGACGTACTCAAGTCCCGCGTCGCCAAGTTGCCGGACACCCGTCCCGTGCTGCCGGTGCTGCGCGGCGAGGACATCGCGGTGATCGCGGAGGTCAAGCGCAAGTCGCCGAGCAAGGGCGAGTTGGCGACCATCACCGATCCCGCCGCACTGGCCTCCGAGTACGAGGCCGGCGGAGCACACGTCATCTCCGTGCTCACCGAGCAGCGCCGCTTCGGGGGCTCACTCGAAGACCTCGCCGCGGTGCGGGCCGCAGTGGAGATCCCGGTGCTCCGCAAGGACTTCATCGTCTCCTCCTATCAGTTGTGGGAGGCGCGCGCCTACGGCGCAGATCTCGTGCTCCTCATCGTGGCGGCGCTGACACAGGACGCCCTGGAGTGCCTGCACGAGCGTGCTCAGTCCATCGGGCTCTCCGTGCTCGTCGAGGTGCACGACGTCGACGAGGTGGCGCGCGCGCTGGCAGCCGGTGCACGCATCATCGGCGTGAACTCACGTGACCTGCGCACCCTCGAGATCCACCGCGGCCAGTTCGCGCAGGTGGCCCCGCACATCCCTGCGCACATCGCCAAGGTCGCGGAGTCCGGGGTACGAGGCCCGGAGGACCTGCTGCAGTACGCCAAGGCCGGTGCTGATGCCGTGCTCGTGGGCGAGTCGCTGGTCACCGGCCGCGATCCGCGGGACTCGGTGCATCAGTTGGTGACGGCCGGGGCCCATCCGGCCATCCGCCACGAACGGTAGGCCGAACATGGAACAACTGCCCGACAGTCGCGGCCACTTCGGCATCTACGGCGGCCGCTTCGTTCCCGAGGCGCTCATGCGCGCGCTCGACGAGTTGGACGATGCCTACCGCAAGGCCAAGGTGGATCCGGAGTTCATCAATGAGCTGGCCTACCTGCACCGGACATACTCGGGCCGCCCCTCGCCGCTCACCGAGGCCAAGCGCTTCGCGCAGCACGCGGGCGGCGCGCGCGTGTTCCTCAAGCGCGAGGACCTGAACCACACGGGCTCGCACAAGATCAACAACGTGCTCGGGCAGGCGCTGCTCACCAAGCGCATGGGGAAGACCCGGGTCATCGCCGAGACCGGCGCAGGGCAGCACGGCGTGGCCACCGCCACGGCTGCCGCGCTCATGGGGCTCGAGTGCGTCGTGTACATGGGCGAGGTCGACACTGAGCGGCAGGCGCTGAACGTGGCCCGCATGCGGCTGCTCGGCGCCGAGGTGGTTGCCGTGAAGGCAGGATCGCGCACGTTGAAGGACGCGATCAACGAGGCCATGCGCGACTGGGTGACCAACGTCGACAACACGCACTACCTGCTTGGAACCGTCGCCGGTGCCAGCCCCTTCCCGGAGATGGTCCGCGATTTCCATCGCATCATCGGCATCGAGGCCCGCGAGCAGATCCTCGAGGCCACGGGCGAGCTTCCGACCGCCATCGCGGCCTGTGTGGGTGGCGGCAGCAATGCGATCGGCATCTTCCACGCCTTCCTGGACGACGACGTCCAGTTGTGGGGCTTCGAAGGGGGCGGCAAGGGTGTCGAGACGGGTGAGCACTCGGCCTGCCTGACGGGCGGCGAACCCGGTGTGCTGCACGGTGCCCGCTCATACCTCCTGCAGGACGCGGAGGGGCAGACCATCGAGTCGTATTCCGTGAGCGCCGGCCTCGACTATCCCAGCGTGGGACCGGAGCACGCCTATCTGAAGGACATCGGCCGCGCCCACTACGAGCCGGTCAATGACGACAAGGCGATGGACGCGTTCGCGCTGCTCTGCCGCACCGAGGGGATCATCCCCGCCATCGAGAGTGCGCACGCCCTCGCAGGCGCATTGCGCCTGGGCAACACGCTGGGGCCGGAAGCGACGATCATCGTCAACCTCTCGGGCCGTGGGGACAAGGACGTGGTCACCGCCGCGCGCTGGTTCGGACTGGCGGACGTCTGATGAACGCAACCCTCGACAGCGCCTTCGCGCGCGCTCGGGCGCAGGAACGTGCCGCGCTCATCGGGTACTTCCCCGCAGGCTTCCCGTCGGTCGATGCCTCTGTCGACATCATCGCGGCCATGGTGCGCGGCGGCGTCGACATCGTGGAGATCGGACTCCCATACACGGATCCGCTCATGGACGGACCGGTCATCCAGCGCGCTGTGGAGGCGGCGCTGGCCGCGGGGACACACACCGCGGATGTCATGCGCGTGGTGCGGGAGACCGCTGCGACGGGGGCGGCCACGCTGGTCATGTCCTACTGGAACCCGGTCGAGCGGTACGGCGTGGAGCGCTTCGCCGCTGACCTGGCGGCCGCAGGGGGAGTGGGCGTCATCACGGCGGACCTCACGCCCGAAGAGGCCGAGCCGTGGATCGCGGCAACCGATGCGCATGACATCGCGCGGGTCTTCCTGGTCGCACCCTCCTCGACGCCCGAACGGCTCAAGATCGTCGCCGGCGCCACCAGCGGATTCGTCTACGCGGCCTCGCTCATGGGCGTCACTGGTGCGCGCACCGCCGTGTCGTCGCAGGCGGAGGCCCTGGTACGACGCACCCGCGACGTCACATCGCTCCCGATCGCGGTGGGGCTCGGGGTGTCGACGCCCGAGCAGGCCGCCGACATCGCCCGCTACGCCGACGGGGTCATCGTCGGTTCAGCCTTCGTGCGCGCGGTCATTGACGCCCCTGAGCACCAAGCGGCCATGCTCGCCGTCGAGGGCCTGGCCAGGAACCTGACGACTGGATTGCCCAAGCACTGACCGCACAAAGCATGTGCGGTCGACACCACCGGAGGAATGGCATGGCGAAGGACCAAGGCGCAGACCGTCGCGCGCAGGCAGCGGCGATCAAGGCCGAGGCCGCGGTTGCGGCGCAACGCGACAAGCGCATCAAGCTCTTCGGTGGCATCGGCATCGCAGTGGTCGTCGTCGGCATCGTGCTCGCCGGCTACCTGGGTGCGCAGTCCGCCAAACCCCATGCGGATGCCAATGCCAAGCAACCGGCCGGCACGGTTTCCGGCACCTACGGTTTCCCCATCGCGCCGATCAATGCGGCGAAGTCCACCTTGACCATCTGGGAGGACCCGCAGTGCCCCTACTGCGACGCCTTCGAGAAGTCCTACGGCCAGACCGTCAAGCAGTGGGCGACCTCGGGCAAGGTCAATGTCGTGTACCAGATGGCCACCTTCATCGATGACAACCTGCCGCAGAGCAACCATGCGTCGCGTCGGGCCCTCAACGCCCTGGGCTGCGCGATCGACGAGGGCGTCGGAGAGGCCTACCACAAGGCCATCTACGACAACCAACCGGCCAATGAGGGAGATGGCTTCTCCGACACCCTGCTCAAGAGCCTCGGCGTCACTGCGGGCCTCACCGGGGACAAGTTGACGAAGTTCCAGCAGTGCTTCGATGCGGGCACCTACCTCGGGTGGGCGGACAACTCCAACCAGTACTTCCACGACAAGGGCATCCAGGGCACTCCCACGTTGTGGCTCGACGGCAAGACCGTGCCCAATGCGGCGCTGAACAGCGTGGCCACCTTCACCGCCTACATCACCAAGTACGCCAAATGATCCACGCGCTCGCGGCGAGCATCCCCAGCCCGTCGCAGGGGGTCTGGAACCTCGGGCCCATTCCGATCCGCGCCTATGCGCTGGCGATCATCACAGGCATCGTGCTCGCGGTCTGGCTCACGGCTCGGCGTTGGGAGGCGGCGGGTCACAGCCGCGAGGACGTCATGGACATCGCCATGTGGGCGGTGCCGGCGGGGATCGTCGGCGGTCGCCTGTACCACCTGTCGACGGACTGGCAGACCTACTTCGGTGCGAATGGCCGTGGCATCGTGGCGGCGCTGAGCATCTGGCGCGGCGGGCTCGGGATCTGGGGCGCCATCGCGCTCGGCTTCTTCGGCGCGTGGTACGCCTGCCGTCGGTACGGGCTCAGCGTGGCCGAGCTGGCGGACGCAGCCGCACCCGGCATCGTCATCGCCCAAGCCATCGGCCGCCTCGGCAACTGGTTCAACCAGGAACTGTTCGGACGTCCGACCACCTTGCCCTGGGGCCTGGAGATCGACCCTGCCCACCGGCCCGCGGGCTACGAGCAGTACGCCACCTTCCACCCCACGTTCCTGTACGAACTCCTCGGGTGCCTGATCATCGCGGCCCTCCTGATCGCCTACGAGCACCGCTCCACCGGGCGCCGGTCCGGCCAGACCTTCGCGCTGTACGTGATGCTGTACTGCACGGTGCGCTTCGGCGTGGAGTCGTTCCGCATCGACACGGCGCATCGCTTCTTCGGCCTGCGCCTCAACGAGTTCACGTCGGTCATCGTGGGTCTCGGCGCCCTGGTGGCGTTCCGCCGACGTGCGCGCAGGTGACCTGCTAACATCGGGCCGCTGGGCCAACGTCGTCCCTGCCAATCCATTCATCGCAGGTATCGACGGGAGTGTGTTCCGTGGGTCTTCAGCATTTCCAGCACGCCGTGCCGCACGCGCAGGGTCTGTACGACGGAAGCGCCGAGCACGACGCATGTGGCGTTGCCTGGGTGGCGACGCTCAAGGGCAGGCCCACGCACGACATCGTCGTCAAGGCCATCACCGCGCTTGAGAACCTCGAGCACCGGGGCGCTGCCGGGCGTGAGCCCGAGTCCGGTGACGGTGCGGGCATCCTGATCCAGGTACCCGACGAGTTCCTGCGCGCCGAGGTGGCCTTCGACGTCCCGCGCGCAGGGCACTACGCGGTCGGCATCGCCTTCCTGCCGACCGATGACGCCGCCGATGCGGCGGTCCGCGCGCACATCGCGACCATCGCCCGTGAGGAGCGTCTCGAGGTCCTGGGCTGGCGCGAACTGCCGACGAATGCCACGGGCCTGGGCAACACCGCCATCTCCGTGATGCCGCGCTTCGCCATGGTCTTCGTGCAGGGGATCGGTGGCCAGGCCGCCGGGCTTCCGCTGGAGCGCATGGCCTACGCGCTGCGCAAGCGCGTCGAGCATGAGGCCGCGGTCTACTTCCCGTCGCTCTCGTCCCGGACGGTCATCTACAAGGGCATGCTCACGACCGGTCAGGTGAAGACCTTCTTCCCCGACCTCACCGACGACCGCGTGAAGTCCGAGATCGCATTGGTCCACTCCCGCTTCTCGACCAACACCTTCCCCTCCTGGCCGCTCGCCCACCCCTATCGTCTGGTCGCCCACAACGGGGAGATCAACACCGTCAAGGGCAACCGCAACTGGATGCGGGCGCGCGAGGCCATGCTCACGAGCGATGTCTTCGGTGACCTGGAGCGGCTGTTCCCGATCGTCACCGAGGGCGGCTCGGACTCCGCGTCATTCGATGAGGTGCTGGAGTTGCTGCACCTCGGAGGACGCTCGTTGCCGCATGCGGTGCTCATGATGATCCCTGAGGCGTGGGAGAACAACGCCGAGATGGACCCCGCACGCCGCGCCTTCTATGAGTTCCACTCCAACTTCATGGAGCCCTGGGACGGCCCTGCGAGCATGTCGTTCACGGATGGCACGCTCATCGGCTCGGTGCTCGACCGCAACGGCCTGCGCCCCGGACGATTCTGGGTCACCGACGACGGCCTCGTGGTGCTGGCCTCTGAGACTGGCGTCCTCGACATCGATCCCGCTCGCATCGTGCGCAAGGGGCGTCTGCAGCCCGGCCGCATGTTCCTCGTGGATACGGCCAAGGGTCGCATCGTCGAGGACGAGGAGATCAAGAACGAGCTCGCGCTTCGCCAGCCCTACGGCGAGTGGCTGAGGAACGGTGTCATCCACCTCGACGCCCTGCCCGATCGCGAGCACGTCGTGCACACGTCCTCCTCCGTAACCCGTCGTCAGCGCACCTTCGGATACACGGAGGAGGAGCTGCGCATCATCCTGGCGCCCATGGCGAAGACCGGCGGCGAACCGCTCGGCTCCATGGGGAACGACGCGCCCATCGCCGCCCTTTCGTCGCGCTCGCGCCTGCTCTTCGACTACTTCGCGCAGTTGTTCGCGCAGGTTACCAACCCGCCGCTGGACGCCATCCGCGAGGAGATCGTCACCTCGCTCGGCACCTCCATGGGCCCCGAGGCGAACCTGCTCGACGAATCACCGCAGCACTGCCGACAGGTGCTGCTGCCCTTCCCCGTCATCGACAACGACGACCTGGCGAAGATCCTGCACATCAATGCGTCGGGCGAGCTCCCCGGCTTCTCCGCCGCCAAGATCAAGGGCCTGTACCCGGTATTGGGCGGGGGAGAGGCACTCGCGCGCCGTCTCGACGAGATCTGCCGCGAGGTGGACGCACTCATCCGCCAGGGGCGGAAGTTCATCATCCTCTCCGACCGCGACTCTGACATGGACATGGCGCCGATCCCGTCGCTGCTGCTCACCAGCGCCGTGCACCACCACCTGGTGCGCCAACGGACACGCACCATGGTCGGTCTGCTGGTGGAGGCCGGTGATGTTCGCGAGGTGCACCACGTCGCACTGCTCATCGGCTACGGCGCTGCCGCCGTGAACCCCTACCTGGCGCTGGAGTCGGTGGAGAACATGGTGCGCCAAGGGGCCATCGTCGGCATCACGCCGGAGAAGGCCATGCGCAACCTCATCAAGGCGCTGGGCAAGGGCGTCCTCAAGGTCATGTCGAAGATGGGTGTGTCGACCGTCGGCTCGTACCGTGGTGCGCAGATCTTCGAGTGCATCGGCCTGTCCCAGGACGTCATCGACCAGTACTTCACCGGCACCACCTCGAAGCTGGGTGGCGTCGGCATCGACGTCATCGCGAGGGAGATCGAGATGCGCCACGACGTGGCCTACCCGGTCAACGGTGTCGTCCCGCCGCACCGCCGCATCGAGATCGGTGGCGAGTACCAGTGGCGGCGCGAGGGCGAACCGCACATGTTCGACCCGGACACGGTGTTCAGGCTGCAGCATGCGACGCGCAACAACCGCTACGACGTGTTCAAGCAGTACTCCGCTCGCATCGACGAGCAGTCCGAGCGGCTGATGACCTTGCGCGGCCTGTTCAAGTTCGCACCCGATCGCGAGCCCATCGACATCGATGAGGTCGAGAGCGTCGACAGCATCGTCACCCGCTTCCAGACGGGCGCCATGTCGTACGGCTCCATCTCGCAGGAGGCCCACGAGAACCTCGCCATCGCGATGAACCGGCTGGGCGGCAAGTCCAACACCGGTGAGGGCGGCGAGGACCCGGAACGGTTCCTCCCCATGGCGAACGGCGACTCCAAGCGCTCGTCGATCAAGCAGGTGGCCTCGGGTCGCTTCGGCGTCACCAGCGAGTACCTGGTGAATGCCGATGACATCCAGATCAAGATGGCGCAGGGAGCCAAGCCCGGCGAGGGTGGACAGCTGCCCGGGCACAAGGTGTACCCGTGGGTGGCCAAGACCCGGCACTCGACGCCCGGCGTGGGCCTCATCTCGCCGCCTCCGCACCATGACATCTACTCGATCGAGGACCTCGCGCAGCTCATCCACGACCTGAAGAACGCGAACCCGATCGCGCGCATCCACGTCAAGCTCGTCGCGGAGGTCGGCGTCGGCACGGTGGCGGCGGGCGTGGCCAAGGCGCATGCCGATGTCATCCTGGTGTCGGGCCATGACGGTGGTACCGGTGCGTCTCCGCTCACGTCGTTGAAGCACGCGGGCGGACCCTGGGAGTTGGGCCTGGCGGAGACACAGCAGACGCTGCTGCTCAACGGCCTGCGCGATCGCGTGGTCGTGCAGACCGATGGCCAGTTGAAGACGGGTCGTGACGTCGTCATCGCCGCACTGCTCGGCGCCGAGGAGTTCGGCTTCGCCACGGCACCGCTCGTCGTGAGCGGCTGCATCATGATGCGCGTCTGCCACCTCGACACCTGTCCGGTGGGCGTCGCCACGCAGAACCCGGAGCTGCGCGCGCGCTTCACCGGCAAGCCCGAGCACGTGGAGAACTTCTTCCGCTTCGTCGCCGAGGAGGTGCGCGAGCACCTGGCGGCGCTCGGCCTGCGCTCCCTTGATGAGGCCGTCGGGCATGTGGAGATGCTCGACGTCGACGACGCCGTCGCGCACTGGAAGGCTGCCTCGCTGGACCTGGCACCGATCTTCCATCGACCCGAGGCGTTGGGCGACCTGCGCCACACGACGGCGCAGGACCATGGCCTCGCCAAGGCGCTCGACAACGAGCTCATCGCCATCGCCGCGGCCGCGCTCGACAACGGCGAGCCGGTTCGCGCGCAGTTGGAGATCCACAACGTCAACCGGACCGTCGGCACCATGCTCGGCTCGGAGGTCACGCGCAAGTACGGTGGAGCGGGCCTCCCCGAGGGCACCATCGACTTCACGTTCACCGGCTCCGCCGGCCAGTCCTTCGGTGCCTTCCTGCCGCAGGGCATCTCGCTGCGGCTCGAGGGCGACGCCAACGACTACGTCGGCAAGGGTCTCTCCGGCGGAGAGATCGTCATCCGACCCGACCGTGCGAGCGTCTTCGCCGCGGAGAAGAACGTCATCGAC
>DAHWFQ010000114.1:0-10000 GCA_027324895.1 Actinomycetota bacterium
CGACGAGCTCAAGATCGTCTGGAAGCTGCGTCGCGTCCTCCACGCCCTCGACTCGCAGCAGTCCATCGAGTTGCTGCTCTCCAAGATGCGCGAGACGAAGAGCAACTTCCAGTTCCTCATGGAGGTCCAGAAGACGACGCCCTCCGCATCCAACGGCGGCGGCAGCGACGACTGAGAAATAGGCTGTGACCGTGGTTGATCTCGATGACATCATCAAGGCCTACGACGTCCGCGGAACCTACCCGGACCAACTGAACGGGGAACTCGCGCGCCAGGTGGGGGCCGCCTTCGTCCGCGTGGTCGGAGCAGCCGGGGGAGCGATCGTCGTGGGTCGCGACATGCGGCCAAGCGGCCCCGAGCTCATCGAGGCCTTCGCTGACGGTGCCACCTCACAGGGTGCTGACGTCATCCTCATCGGCCTGGCGTCCACGGACGGCCTGTACTTCGCCTCCGGGCAACTCAGCCTGCCCGGTGCCATGTTCACGGCCAGCCACAACCCCGCCAAGTACAACGGCATCAAGATGTGTCGGCCGGGCGCGGCGCCCGTGGGCCAGGACACGGGACTGCGCGAGATCAAGCAGATGATCCGCGACAGCATTCCCGCGTACGCGGGTCCACGTGGTCGCATCCGCGAGCAGGACATGACCGGGGCCTACGCTTCCTTCCTCCGCGGACTGGTCGACATCGCTGGGGTGCGACGGCTCAAGGTCGTCGTCGACGCTGGCAACGGCATGGGCGGGTACACGGTTCCCGTGGTGCTACAGGGGCTGCCGCTCGAGATCGTCCCCATGTACTTCGAGCTCGACGGCACCTTCCCCAACCATGAGGCGAACCCCATCGACCCGGAGAACCTGCGTGACCTGCAGGCGGCCGTCATCGCACACGGCGCCGACATCGGGCTCGCCTTCGACGGCGATGCCGACCGATGCTTCGTGGTGGATGAGCGCGGGCGCATCGTGGACCCGTCGACGCTCACCTCGCTCATCGCAGTGCGTGAATTGGCGAAGCACCCGGGCGCCCACGTGATCCACAACCTCATCACGTCCGCTGCGGTGCCGCAGATCATCACCGAACACGGGGGCATCCCCGTGCGCACGCGTGTGGGCCATTCGTTCATCAAGCAGCGGATGGCGGAGACCGGTGCGGTGTTCGGTGGCGAGCATTCGGGGCACTTCTACTTCAGCGACTTCTGGAACGCGGACTCGGGCATGCTCGCGGCCCTGCACACGCTCAGTGCGCTGGGCAACACCCCAAGCGGCACAGCGCTCTCATCCATGCTGGCGCCCTATGAGCGCTACGTGATGTCGGGTGAGATCAACTCCCGCGTCGACGACGCAGCGGCCAAGGTGGCTGCAGTGCGCTCGGCCTTCGCGGCCCGCACTACGACCGATGAGCTCGACGGTGTCACCTTCGACGGTGACGGCTGGTGGTTCAACCTGCGCTCCAGCAACACCGAGCCCCTGCTGCGCCTGAACGTGGAGGCGCCCACTGCGGAACAGGTAGCGGCGATCGTCGACGAAGTCCTGGCAATCGTGAGGAACTGACGTGCTCGAGGATGTCATCGCCTGCCCCAATCCGGATCACGGCACCCTGGTCCGTGAGGACGACGCCTACACCTGCGAGGTCTGCGGCGCGACCTTCGAGGTACGGAACGGCATCCCGGTCCTGCTCCCGACCGGAGCCGCCGACAATGGCTGACGATCTCCTCCTCGACGACGTCGAGGCGTTGCTCGCCGCCGACCCGGGCGAGATGCTGCGGGCCACGGCGACGACGGGTGCGCAGATCCGGACCGGCATCCGGGAGACGGACCCCCGGACCATCGCCGAGCTCGTGGCCGCGGGTACTCCACGCGCCATCGTCGTCACCGGCATGGGCGGTTCCGGCATCTCCGGTCAGATCATCGCTGCACTGGCCAACACGCAGTCGCCGATCCCCGTGGTCTCGCACCGCGGCTACCTGCTGCCCGCGTGGGTGGGCGGCCGGGACATGGTGATCGCGCTCTCCGCGAGCGGTCGCACCGAGGAGACCATCGCGGCAGCGGTCGAGGCAGCCAGGCGCGGCAGCATGCTCGTGTGCATCACGGCCCCCGGCTCTCCGCTCGCCGACGTCGTGCACGGCGCCCACCACGCATGGCACCTCCCGGTCGACGTCCAGGGACGCATGCCGCGGGCCTCCATGTGGACGCTCCTGACCCCCCTGCTCATGATCGGCCACGCCCTCGGCGTGTGCAGTGCCGACGAAGCCTCCCTGCTGCAGGCCGCGGATGTGGCCGACGACATGTCCTCGCGCTGCGGCGTCTCGGTGCCCGCCGCGGCCAACCCGGCCAAGCAACTGGGGCTGGAGTTCGCCGAATCGCTGCCGATGATCTGGGGCACGGGCGAGGTCGGTCCCGTCGCCTCCTACCGGGCCATCTCGCAGCTGGCGGAGAATGCCAAGATGCCCGCCATCCACGGCGAGATCCCGGAGTCGCAGCACAACCAGGTGGTGGTGTTCGACGGTCCCTACGCCGGCGGCAACAGCGTCGACGACCTCTTCAGTGACCGCGCTGACGATGCGCCGCGCAGCTTCCGCCTGGTGGTGCTGCGCGACAGCCTCGAGCACCCGCAGATGGCGAAGCGTGCCGTCATCGTCGAGGCCATAGCGGCCCGCCGGCAGGTCCCGGTCACCGAGGTGGCGGCGGAGGGCCAGCACATCCTGCACCGGCTGGCCTCACTGATCACGCTCACGGACTGGGCGAGCGTCTACGCGGCGCTCGCGCTGCACATCGATCCCACTCCGATCGGCCCCATCGACGAGCTCAAGCTGAAGCTCGCGGCCAGCGCCACCTGATCGGCCGCTATGAGCAGCGCAGGAGGAACCCGCACGGTGGTCGCCGCGTTGGGAGCCAATCTCGGCATCGCCGTCTCGAAGTTCATCGCCTTCGGCTTCACGGGGTCCTCATCCATGCTCTCCGAGGCCGTGCACTCGGTTGCCGACTCCGGCAACCAGTTGTTGCTCCTCTCGGGCGGTCGGCGGTCACGACGTGAGGCCTCGGCGCAGCACCAGTTCGGCTACGGCCGCGCGCGCTACCTCTCGGGCTTCGTGGTGTCGGTCGTGCTCTTCGTGCTCGGCGGCCTGTTCGCACTGTACGAGGGCGTGCACAAGATCGCCCACGCCGGCCACGTCGAGGACGCACGGATCGCACTCGCCGTGCTGGTCGTGGCCATCATCCTGGAGGGCCTGTCGTTCCGCACCGCCGTGCAGGAGGCCAACCGGGACCGCGGCCCACGCGGATTCATCCGGTACCTGCGAGAGAGTCGTGCCCCCGAGATCCCGGTGATCCTCATGGAGGACGCCGGTGCCCTGCTGGGACTCGTCTTCGCCCTCGTCGGGGTGGGCATGGCCTCCCTCACGCATGACGCTCGTTGGGATGGACTGGGCGCAGTCGCCGTCGGTGTGCTGCTCGTCTGCGTTGCCGCCTTCCTGGCCGTCGAGACCTCCAGCCTGCTGCTCGGCGAGGCCGCGCTGCCCGAGGAGGAACTGGCGATCCGCGAAGCCCTGCAGGCGTCGGAGCTGGTGGACCGCGTCATCCACCTGCGGACCATGCACGTGGGTCCCGACGAACTGCTGGTGGCCGCGAAGATCGCCATCTCCTCGACAAGCAGTGCACGCGAGATCGCACGGGGGATCGATGACGCGGAACGCGCACTGCGCGCACGCGTGCCCACCGCAAGGTACGTGTTCCTCGAACCCGACCTCGACCGCCTTCTCTGACCACGGCATGATGACGTCGCATGGGCGTCACACGACTGGAGAACATCCACTTCGCCGCGGGTGACACCTGCCTGTACATGGCCGTGGACATGCTCGTGCTGCCACCCGACACCGACCCCGTGGTGCTGGCGGGGGATGGCCACGACGCCGCACTCACCCACTCGACCTCGTGGCGTTGGACCGATGGCGGCGTGGTGCTCACCTTCGCCCAGGTGTTCCCCGATGGCTTCGACCTGGCGGCACACACGCCGGTGACCCGTGTCCACGTCGACGACATCGCGCACCTGCCGAGCGTGGAATGCCATGCGGTGCGCCACCTCTACTTCCTGCTGCACACCGATGAGGAGGTGGCGGCCGCGCCCGGGCTCGCCCAGTTCTGGCGCTTCGCGGCAGCGGTGGCGGACCACCACCACCCAGCCGTAGCGGGCCTGCTGCCGGGGCAGCACCCGCGTTGACGCCGGGCGTCCGCGCGAGCGCTGGAGGGGTCCGGAGGCTGGTGCGCTGGTAGCATGCCGGCGTTACGCGAACCATCGAAGTCTCGTGCCGTTCGTCTCCCCGACCGTCCTTGCCTGGAGACCCCCATGTCCGTTGACCCGATGCCCACCGTCACCACCGCCGCGAACGGCCTCCAGTACACCGTCCGTGACCTCTCGTTGGCAGAGTTCGGGCGCCACGAGATGCGCATGGCCGAGCACGAGATGCCGGGTCTGATGTCGATGCGCACCGAGTACGCCGACGCTCAGCCGCTCAAGGGCGCGCGCATCACGGGTTCGCTGCACATGACGATCCAGACCGCCGTGCTCATCGAGACGCTCACCGCCCTGGGGGCCGAGGTGCGCTGGGCCTCGTGCAACATCTTCTCCACCCAGGACCACGCCGCGGCCGCCGTGGTGGTGGGCCCCACCGGCACCGTGGCTGACCCGCAGGGCGTGCCCGTGTTCGCCTGGAAGGGCGAGACGCTCCCCGAGTACTGGTGGTGCACCGAGCAGATCCTCCGGTGGCCGGACGGCAAGGGCCCGAACATGATCCTCGACGACGGCGGCGACGCCACGCTGCTCGTGCACAAGGGCCGCGAGTACGAGATCGATGGTTACGTGCCCGACCCGGAAACCGCCGAGTCCGAGGAGTTCAAGGTCGTCCTCGGCCTGCTCCAGCGCTCGCTGCGCGAGGACCCGTCCCGTTGGACCGACATCGCCTCCGGCATCCTCGGCGTCACTGAGGAGACCACGACCGGCGTCCACCGGCTGTATGAGATGTTCCGTGATGGCAAGCTCCTGTTCCCGGCCATCAACGTCAACGACTCCGTCACCAAGAGCAAGTTCGACAACAAGTACGGCTGCCGACACTCACTCATCGACGGCATCAACCGGGCCACCGATGTGCTCATCGGCGGCAAGGTGGCCGTGGTGTGCGGCTACGGTGACGTGGGCAAGGGCTGTGCGGACTCGCTGCGCGGCCAGGGTGCCCGGGTCATCGTCACCGAGATCGACCCCATCTGCGCGCTGCAGGCGGCCATGGACGGCTACCAGGTCGCTGTCCTCGACGACATCGTCGACCAGGCCGACATCTTCGTGACCGCGACCGGCTGCAAGGACGTCATCTCAGCGGAGCAGATGAGTCGCATGAAGCACCAGGCCATCGTCGGCAACATCGGCCACTTCGACAATGAGATCGACATGGCCGGCCTCGGCAAGTTCCCCGGCGTCAGCAGGTTGAACATCAAGCCGCAGGTCGACGAATGGCGCTTCGCGGATGGCCACGCCATCATCATGCTGTCCGAGGGGCGCCTGCTGAACCTGGGGAACGCAACCGGTCATCCGTCGTTCGTGATGTCGAACTCCTTCACGAACCAGGTGCTGGCGCAGATCGAGTTGTTCACCAAGCCCACCGAGTACCCGATCGGCGTGTTCACCCTCCCCAAGCACCTCGACGAGAAGGTGGCCCGGCTGCACCTGGGGGCCCTGGGCGCCAAGCTCACAAACCTCACCAAGGTGCAGGCGGAGTACCTCGGTGTCCCCGTCGAGGGCCCGTACAAGTCGGACCACTACCGCTACTGAGCGACTAGCGCCCGCTCGATCCCTGCCCCGGGCGGGTGCGCCGCACCCGTTCCAGGTAGATGAGCACCGTCATGCCGGATACGGCGGGCAGCGAGATGGCACCGGCCACGATGCTGGAGACGATGTTCGAGAGGGCGGTCCCGGCAGCGGACCTCGATCCGCCGCCGAGCGCGCCGAAGACGAGCGCGAACGGCGTGCCGATGAAGTTGCCGATCACCTGCCAGACGAGCGCGCTCACGATGAGCAGCCAGGCCGTCCGGAAGAGGCCGCCGCGCGTCACCAGGATCGACCGCTGCAGCGACTGGCGCACCGGCAGGCCGTCCATCACCGTCGCGGGCACGGCGAGTGCGGTGAGCACAGCGATCACCAAGCCCGTGAGGCCCGCGCCCGCGAGCACGATGAGGCCGAATCCGCCGCCGATCCAGAAAGCGAGGGCAACCGGGATCGCCGCGCCGGCCAGCATGAGGCCCACGATGGCGAGGTTGACGCCGATGAGGCGTCGCCACGGGACCTGGCGCCACAGCTCGCCGGGCACCAGCTTCCTGCCCTGCAGCGACTCGACCATACCGAGCGTCATGACCCCCATCGCCGCGAGTTGCACGAGCACAGACACCGCAGCCGCCAGCGCGAGCAGCGGCGCCGCGTCTGTGATCTGCCTGGTGATCGCGTTGGACTCGGTGACCGTGAGCGTCTCGCCCGCCACCAGGCGGCCCAATGCCGAGTCCGCGCTGCCGCCCAGGATGAATCCGTTGACGACGACCGCGCTCACCGCACTGGTCGCGGTGCTCAGCAGCCCACCGATGCCCAGGGTTGCGACCGGATTGGCCCGCATGTAGCGGGAGGTCGTCGCCAGCATCTCGCTGACGCGCATCGGTCGCTCGGGCACGAGCGATTCAGAGACGTTCATTTGGCTCCTCTTGGCACTTCCACAGGCGTCGATGCCATGATGTGTTCGTGACGAACCGGGTTCTGGTTGTCGATGACGACACGGCGCTTGCTGAGATGCTCGGAATCGTATTGCGCGCCGAGGGCTTCGATCCCGTGTTCTGTGCCGACGGCGATTCGGCCCTGGCCGTGTTCCGGGACTCGAAACCGGACATCGTGCTCCTCGATGTGATGCTCCCGGGCAAGGACGGCGTGGAGGTCTGCCGCACCATCCGTGCCGAATCGGGCGTCCCCATCGTCATGCTGACGGCACGCACGGACACCCTCGACGTGGTGGCCGGTCTCGAGAACGGCGCCGACGACTACATCCACAAGCCCTTCAAGCCCAAGGAGCTGGTCGCCCGCTTGCGGGCCCGGCTTCGCCCGGCTGCCCAGCCCCTTGTCGAGCACCTCACGATCGGTGACCTCGAGGTCGACATCACCGGGCACGTGGTCCGGCGCAACGGCGAGATCATCACGCTCACGCCGCTCGAGTTCGACCTGTTGAGCTGCCTGGCCCGCCGCCCGTGGCAGGTGTTCACGCGCTAGATGCTGCTCCATGAGGTGTGGGGCTACCGCCATGCCGCGGACACGCGCCTGGTGAACGTGCACGTGCAGCGGCTGCGTTCCAAGGTCGAGATCGATGCCGAGCACCCCGAGATCGTCGTCACCGTGCGTGGTGTCGGATATCGAGCCGGCAAGAGCTGATGCGGGCACCGCTCACCTGGTGGCGGCGTTCGCTCGCCTTTCGCGTGATCGCCACCACGCTCGTAGCCTCCACGATCGCGCTCACTGCGCTCGGCATGCTCCTCCTGGGCAGGGTGACCGACGGCCTGCTCTCCTCCCGGCAGCTCACCGCGATGAGCGAGTCGACGGCCGGCCTCATCGATGCCCAGCGACTCATCGCGTCATCGACGTCCGCAGCCGCGGGGGCCAGCCCGGCCGTGCTCGTCGACAACGTGGTCACCGCACTGGCCGCCCGCGCCGGCCAGCCCGCGCTGTACGAGGTGCTGCTGTTGTCCGCGCCCTCGGCCGAGAGTTCCGCGCCGGAGCGCGGCACCAACCTGGTGCTCGAGGGCAGCGTTCCCGCCGCCTTGCGCACGGTGGTCTCGAAGTCCCTGCGCCAGGCCTGGACCTACACGACGATCCGCTACCTCAACGGCCGCTCGGTGACCGGCCTGGTGGTGGGTGCGCCGTTGCTCATCCCGGGGCTGGGCGAGTACGAGCTGTACCAGCTGTACCCGCTGGCCCAGGAGCAGCAGACCATCGACCTGGTGCGTTCCGCCGTCCTGGTGGTGGGTGCGCTGCTCACCCTGCTCCTCGGGGCGATCGCATGGGTCATCACCTCACAGGTGGTGTCGCCAATCCGCGCCGCCGCGGCCACCGCCGAGCGGCTGGCCAACGGCCGCCTCACCGAGCGCTTGGCGGTGCGCGGGGAGGACGACCTGGCGAAGCTGGCGATCTCCTTCAACGAGATGGCTGCCGCCCTGCAGGACCAGATCCGTCGCCTGGAGTCCCTGTCCCGCCTGCAGCAGCGCTTCGTCTCCGATGTGAGCCACGAGCTGCGCACCCCGCTCACGACGGTGCGCATGGCTGCGGACATGCTCTACGACGCCCGGGACACGCTCGACGAGGCCTCGCGTCGGGCCGCCGAGCTCCTGCAGCAGCAACTCGACCGCTTCGAACTGCTGCTCGGCGACCTACTCGAGATCTCGAGGTTCGACGCCGGTGCCGCCTCCCTGGAGGTCGACCGCGTCGACCTGGCCGCCACCACCCGGGCCTCGATCGCCGCCCTCGAGCCCATGGCCGCGCAACGTGGGTCCGCGATCGAACTGCACACGCAGCACGAGGGCACCTACGCCACCATCGACCAGCGACGGGTCGATCGCATCGTGCGCAACCTGATCGCCAATGCCATCGAGCACGGTGAGGGCAAGCCCATCGATATCACCGTCGCCTCGGACGAGGACGTGGTTGCCGTGAGCGTCCGCGACCATGGGCTGGGACTCAAGCCGGGAGAGGCGTCGCTCGTGTTCAACCGCTTCTGGCGCGCGGATCCGTCGCGCAAGCGGACCATCGGCGGCACCGGGCTGGGCCTTGCCATCGCGCTCGAGGATGCGCGCCTGCACGGCGGCTGGCTGGACGCATGGGGGGCGCCCGGGCAGGGTGCCAACTTCCGCCTGGTCCTCCCGCGGGACCCCGGCCGTGAAGTCACCCATGGCCTCATCCCGCTGGATCCCGACGAATCCCTGATGGAGCACTGATGCGGCGAATCGCACCCCTGGCCCTGGTGGCAGCGCTCCTCAGCGCCTGCTCCTCGATACCCAGCAGCGGGCCCATCGTCATCGGTGACCGCGTGGACGTCATGAGCAACGACGTGAACGTGCGCGTGATCGCCCGCCCACCGAGCAAGGGCATGGGCCCGGAGGCGCTGGTGCGGGGTTTCATCGCTGCCTCCGCCTCGCTCGCCGACGGGGACGGCACCGCACGCAAGTACCTGACGCCCCAGGCCTCGGCGAACTGGAACCCCTCGCAATTGGCGGACGTCTACGAGGCTGCCGCGCTGACGGTGGCTCCGGACCACAACGACACGGTCAAGTTGTCCGCGCCGCTGCTCGGCACCATCGACTCGCACCGCCGCTACAACGTGGCGGATCCGGGCAAGATGCTCGTCGACTCGCTGCACCTGGCGCAGGTGAACGGGGAGTGGCGCATCGACCGACCGCCATCGGCGCTGTACCTGAGCGAAGGCGACGTTGCCCGCAGTTACCGCCCTCACGCCGTGTACTTCCTCAACCAGTCCCGTGATCGCCTGGTCCCGGAGTTCGTGGTCATCCCGGTGAGCGCACCCAGCGTGCCCACCTTGCTCATGCACGCCCTCCTCAACGGGCCCTCGTCGGCAGACCAGCCGGTGCTCGGGACCGGCGTGCCCGACTCGGTGAGTCTCGCGTACGGCTCGGTGACCGGCGACTTCGGCTCCGTCACCGTCTCCCTCACCCGGGCGGCGCTCTCGGCGGGTCTGGCGGATCGGATCGCCATGCTCGCGCAGATCACCTGGACGCTCACCGGCCTCCCCAGCATCAGCAGCGTCCGTGTCCAGGTCGACGGAGAGCCTCTGCAGACGATCGGCGGCCGCTCGGTCTTCACCGCGTCCGACTTCCAGGGCTTCGACCCGGCGCATGGGACGCTCGGCAAGCAGCCACTGGTGTTCGTGAGCAAGGACAAGGTCATGTCGCTGCTGAACGGGACGCGCACGACCATCGGC
>DAHWFQ010000116.1:0-1624 GCA_027324895.1 Actinomycetota bacterium
TGCAGCAAGGTTGCAGGTACAACCCGCAAGCCGCAACTCCGCTCCTGCGCGATTCCAAGCCTGCCTCCTCCTGTTGCGGAGACTTTGCAGGGGCGAGGAGTCGGCGCAGCCTAGGCGTCCCAGCGTCGGCCGACCAGGACCAGGCCGCCCGCCGCCAACCCGGTGGCGATGCCGGAGACAAGCAGCGGGACGTGACCGTGGCCGTTGCCGAGGTTCCACGCAAGCCCCGCCCAGGTGCCAGCGAGCAGCACGGCGCCGCCGGAGAGGCCCTGCAGCAGTCCCTGCGCATGCCCGCGATGCTCCTTCGGCGTGAGCGCCGAGATCCACGCCTTGCCGACGCCATCTGTGATGCCGACGAAGCCTCCGTAGACGAACAGGGCGAGCACCACCCAGGGGCCATGTGGGAGCAGCCCCAGGCCCACGTACCCGACGGTGAAGCAGAGCAGGCCGATCGCGTACACGCGTGACTTCGGCAGGCGATCGGCGAGCATGCCGGCAGGGAATGCGATGAGTGTCATGGCGAAGTTGAAGAGCATGTAGATGAGCAGGATCGCGATGGCGGAGTAGCCGATCTCGTTGAGGTGCAGCAGGAGCAGCGAATCCGGGAAGTTCACGAGGGCGATGAAGCCGAGCAGCGTCGCCAGTGACCGCACACGGGGCGGCAGGTCGTCCAATCTGCTGGCCACGGCGTTCGCGCGTTGCAGCGATCGGTCCGCGCGCGACTCGCGTACCCCGAAGGTGAGGCCGACGCTCAGTGTCGCCGGGATCACCGCGATCCACAGTGCGCTGCGCAGGTTGTCATGCGCCATGGTGAGCACGAGCAGGCCCAGCGCCGGACCGAGGACGGCACCGAGGTTGTCGGCTGTGCGATGGAAGCCGAAGACGCGGCCGAGGTGGAGCTTGTCGACGTCCGCGACGAGCAGGGCGTCCCGCGGGGCACCGCGCATGCCCTTCCCGATGCGGTCGACGATCCTGCCGACGGCCACGACCGGCCACACCGTCGCCATGGCGATGAGCAGTTTCCCCAATCCTGCCAAGCCGTATCCCGCGACGATGGCCGGCTTGCGGCCCACGCGATCGCTGAGGCGACCGGACAGGTACTTCAACAGGGAAGCGGCACCCTCCGCCACACCCTCGATGATGCCGACGACCGCCACCGGCGCTCCCAGCACGGTGGTGAGCAGGATGGGCATGAGCGGGTAGAGCAATTCGCTGGCTGCATCCTGCGCGAGTGACACCCCGGACAGCAGTTTCACGTTCCTGGTGAGCCACGGATTCACCTCCGCACCATACGCTCGCCGAGCGCGTATCGTGTGCCGATCGACCGAAGGGCACACCTTGCAACCCACCCTTGAGCATGTCGGCTATGACGGCGACGACCTCGGGAGTCGGCACTCTTCCGCCTTCACTGCCTTCCGGGTGTGGGCGCCGAGTGCGAGCGACGTCCAGCTCGTCCTGTTCCGCAACGGCGTCGAGGAGCACCCGATGGGTGCCGATCGTGGTGGCAGTTGGACGGCGAGCATCGACGGGGACCTGCACGGCGTCGAGTACATGTTCCGGGCCAACATCAACGGCGCCTGGCGCGATTCCATCGCCCCCAACGGCCGGGCCTCCACCATCAACG
>DAHWFQ010000121.1:0-12611 GCA_027324895.1 Actinomycetota bacterium
CTGGGCGCCGGTGCACCGGTACACGCTGGCATCGAGCCAGACGTGATCATCCTGGCCGTTCCACCGGGGCGCATACGGGAAGTCATTGCAGGGCTCTCAACAACATACCTCAAGTCGACATTCACTGATGTAGCGAGCGTAAAAACTCAACCTCTGGCTGACGTTGAGTCACTGCCGACCGTTCTTGATCGTTTCATCGGTGGCCACCCCATGGCCGGGCGGGAGACGAGTGGCCCAGAGGGGGCGCGCGCAGACCTCTTCGTCGACCGCTTGTGGATCCTCACCCCCACCCCGGGGCTGGCCGAATGGCGCATCCAGGCGGTGCGGAGGCTGGCAGAGGACTGCGGCTCCGTGGTGCGGGTGATGACGGCTGAGGCGCACGATCGAGCGGTGGCCCTGACTTCACACACCCCGCAGGTGGTGGCGTCGATCATGGCGGGTCTGATCGCGCGCGCGCCCGCGGAGGACATCCAACTCTCCGGACCGGGCCTGCGGGATCTCACGCGCATCGCCGGCTCCAGCCCCGAACTGTGGGACGACATCCTCTCCGCCAACGCTGCCGAGGTCGAGGAGGTCCTGGGGTCGTTCGGGGAGCAGATCGAGGCGGTCCGATCAGCGTTGCAGAGTGGCGCATCCGTACGGGAGATGCTGCACGTCGGCAATGCCGGCCGCTCCCGCATCCCCGCCAAGCACGGTGGGCCGGCGCGAGCCGAGGACGCCGTGGTCTCCGTCTCCGTCGATGACCGTCCAGGTGCGCTGGCCCGTCTCTTCGCCGCCGCCGCGGATGCCGACATCAGTATCGAGGACGTGCGCATCGACCACATGCTCGGTCGCGAGAACGCCGTGGTCGACCTCAGTGTGCAGCCTGAGGTTGCACCCACCCTGCGCCGCCTGCTCGCCGAGGGCGGTTGGAAGGTTCGTTCGTAGTTACGCTTGGCCGATGCGGAAGCCATTGGTCATTGCCATCGACGGGCCAAGCGGCTCCGGCAAATCCAGTGTTTCCCGGGCCGTTGCGAGCCATTTCGGACTCCAGTACCTGGACACGGGGGCCATGTACCGTGCCTTCGCTTGGTGGTCGATTCAAGGACATGATGACATGTCGACATGTGAACTCAACATCTCGACCGACCCCGCGAATCCCATCGTCACCGTCGGGGGACGGGATGTCAGTGACCTGATCCGAGGCCCGCAGGTGACCGCCGCCGTCTCCGCCTTGGCCGCCGATCCGGCCGTGCGCGCGATTGCCGTGGCCCAGCAGAGAGCCATCATCGAGGCCAGCCGCGCCGGGATCGTCGTGGAAGGGCGCGACATCACGACCGTGGTCGCGCCGGACGCGGACGTCCGGGTGTTCCTCACCGCGGACGAGGTGACCAGGGGGGCTCGCCGGGCGGCTGAGTTCGCCGACCCGGTGCTGGCGGAGGAGATGCGTACCACGGTGGCTGCGAGGGACGTCGTCGACTCGTCGAGGCAGCACTCGCCCCTGCGCCAAGCCGAGGGCGTCACGGTGATCGACGCCACCCACCGCACACTGCCGCAGGTCATCGATGAGGTCCTGGCGCTAGTGGAGCATCACCGAGGAGGTGGACACGCATGACCGAAGAGGAATTCGAACTCGGTGATCAGGAATGGTTCGTTGCGGACGACGCGGACGAGTTGCGGGCGGCAGAACTTGCTGCCGAGCAGCTGGAGGCGGACGCCGACGCCGAGTTGCCATTCGATGCGCTGGCGCCGCGCGGCGTTGTGGCCATCGTGGGACGCCCCAATGTGGGCAAGTCCACGTTGGTCAACCGCATCATCGGGCGCCGGGAGGCGGTGGTCGAGGACCGGCCGGGAGTCACCCGGGATCGGGTCGCCTACGACGCGGAGTGGACCGGCGTCCCCTTCGTCCTGCTCGACACCGGCGGCTACGAGGTGAAGGCCCAGGGCATGTCGGCGCTCATCGCCGAACAGGCGGAGATCGCCATGGCCATGGCCGACGTGGTCGTGCTCGTCGTGGACGCCACAGTGGGCGCGACGAACGACGATGAGTCCGTGGTCCGGCTCATGCGCCGCTCCAAGAAGCCCGTGCTGCTCTGCGCGAACAAGGTCGACGATGCGCGAGCGGAGGCTGATGCCTCCGCCCTGTGGAACCTCGGGCTGGGCGAACCGCTGGCAGTGTCAGCGCTGCACGGCCGCGGCTCGGGCGAGTTGCTCGACGCCATCGTGGCGGCGCTCCCGGCAGACGGTGCGGCCACCGCGAGGGTGGCAGGTCCACGGCGCATTGCCATCGTGGGCAAGCCCAACGTCGGGAAGTCGTCCCTGCTCAATCAGTTGGCGGGGGAGCACCGCGCGGTCGTCTCCCCGGTTGCCGGAACCACGGTCGATCCCGTGGATGAGCTCATCGAGATCGAGGGACGGACCTGGCGCTTCGTGGACACGGCCGGCATCCGGCGTCGCGTGGCGGAGGCCAGTGGGCATGAGTACTTCGCGGTGCTGCGGACGCGGGCCGCACTGGAGAAGGCGGAGTTGGCGCTGGTCATGATCGATGCCGGCGAGCAGTTGTCGGAGCAGGACCAGCGCATCGTCTCCATGGTGGTCGATTCGGGTCGAGCAGTGGTGCTCGCGTTCAACAAGTGGGACCTGGTCGACGAGGACCGTCGGCGTGAGCTGGAGCGGCAGTATGAGGTCGACCTGCAGCAGGTCCACTGGGCACCGCGCATCAACTTGGTGGCCAAGACCGGGCGCAACGTGCAGAAGCTCGTGCCCTACCTCGAGCGTGCGCTCGATGGCTGGGACACACGCATCCCCACCGGTCGGCTCAATCAGTTCCTCGGGGAATTGGTCGCCGCACACCCCCACCCACTCCGCGGCGGCAAGCAGCCCCGCATCCTCTTCGGCACCCAGGCCGGGACCCGACCACCCACCTTCGTCCTGTTCACCAGCGGTTTCCTGGAGGCCGGCTACCGCCGGTTCATCGAACGACGGCTGCGCGAGGAGTTCGGCTTCGAAGGCTCACCGATCCGCATCCAGTTGCGGATCCGCGCCAAGCGTCGGGCCTGACGTTCGGGTGGTGGTTGATGTTCGATGGCGTCCGCCGCTGCGATAGGGTTCCGCCTGCATGACGGCGCGCACTGCGCGCGGTCACGGGCTTTAGCGCAGCTTGGTAGCGCACTTGACTGGGGGTCAAGGGGTCGTGGGTTCAAATCCCGCAAGCCCGACAGTTGAAGACCCGGGGGTTGCTCCCCGGGTCTTCGCGTGTCCGGCCCCAATCTGCCGCTCCCGCGGGCGCCAGCAATAGGTTTGGCCACGAACCGGGAGGTGCACGTGGCGGCGGATGACGGGAGCCGGATCCTCACCGTCCCCAACCTCATCTCCACGACCCGCCTGCTCGGGGTCCCGGTCTTCTTCTGGTCGATCGTCTCGCACCGCTTCGTCCTCGCGCTGCTGCTGCTCATCTACGCCGGGGTGTCGGATTGGGCCGATGGCCAGGTGGCACGTCGCATGCACCAGTACTCGCGACTGGGTGAGAACCTGGACCCGCTTGCGGACCGCCTGTACATCGCGACGACCCTGATCGGTCTGGCCGTGGTCGGCGTCATCCCGCTCTGGTTGGTCGTCGCGGTGGTGGCGCGCGACGCCTGCATGCTCTTCTACCTCGCCTGGCTCCGCACCAAGGGGATCTTCGGGGTGCCGGTGCACTATGTGGGCAAGGGCGCGACCATGCTGCTGCTGTACTCGTTCCCGGTGCTCATCCTCGGCCAAGCGTTCCCTGCGGTGGATGCGCCGGCACGTGCATTCGGTTGGGCCTTCGGCCTGTGGGGTGTCGGCATGTACTGGTATGCAGCGCTGCTCTACTGGTTGCAGCGGGGTGATGTCGAAGCATGACCGGGCATACCCTGAATCGCGATTGGCTGGGCCTGGTGCTGCGAGCCGACGGCATCGCCGAATACCGCGATGCGGCCACACACCACCATCGCGCCGGATTGGTGGGCAGAACGCTTTCCGTAACGTCGATGATGCTCGTGGGATTCGTCGTCGTCTCCTCTGCCATCGGGATCGCGCGCTCGCGGCCGCAGGTGACGGCGGAACGCGATGCCCTGCGCACGCGGGCTCTGGCGGAACAACAGCTCACTGCCGAGGCGGAAGCGCGCTACAACAGCGCGCGCGCGATGCTGCGCGAAACCCAGGACGCTGTGAGACCGGACCTCAACGGCGCCCTGGCGAGATCCCTCGATACCCAGAGCATGGTGGCTGGGTTCACTGCATTGCACGGTCCCGGACTCATCGTCACCTTGGAGAACTCGCGGCGCCCCACGTTCTCCGGCACGACCGACCTGGGGCGCGTCATCGATCGCGACGTGCAGCACGTCGTCAACGGGCTCTGGGCGGCCGGGGCCGAGGCCGTCAGCGTGAATGATGTGCGACTCACTGCGCGCACCTCGATACGCAATGCCGGTGGCGCGATCCTGGTGGACTACAAGCCGGTGGCCGTGCCCCTGCGCATCCGGGCGATCGGGAACGCGAACGACATGACACGAAAGTTCAAGTCGCTCCCGGAGTGGAGCGAACTCACGCAGTTGCAGGATCGGTACCGTATCCGGTGGTCGGTGGCATCGGCTGCGGATCTCAAGCTTCCCGCAGGGAGTTCGGTGCTCCCGACATCCGCGCGTCCGGTAGGAGGATCATGATCCCGGCCTTGGGTCTGCTCATCGGCGTCGTGCTGGGTGTCGTCCTGCAACCGGCTGTGCCGCTCTGGATGCAGCCCTATCTGCCGATCGCAGTCGTGGCCGCCCTGGATGCGGTGTTCGGAGCCTTCCGGGCGCTGCTTGAGGGAGTGTTCGAGGACCGCGTCTTCGTCGTCTCGTTCCTCAGCAACGTCGTCGTCGCGGCATTCATCGTGTTCCTCGGAGACCAACTGGGCGTGGGCGCGCAACTGTCCACCGGCGTGGTCGTGGTCCTCGCTGCCCGCATCTTCTCGAACCTCGCGGCCATCCGACGGCACGTGTTCAAGGCCTGACGATGCCCCTCAGCGAGCGCGATCGCGCACGGATCGCCCTGAAGCCACGCAGCACGAAGCGGCAGTGGCTGGTAGGCGTCATGTGCGTGCTGCTCGGGTTCGCGATGGCGGGATCGGTGCAGACGAACGACACCTCGGGCATCCTCGCCAGCGCGCGGGAGACGGACCTCGTGCAGATCCTCGACGACCTCACGCAACGTCGGAGCAGGCTCGAAGAGGAGACGCGTGCGTTGACCTCTGCGCGCGACCAGCTGCTTGCGGGTTCTGCTGACCAGGTCATCGCGCAGACACGGGACCGGGTGCGGGCGCTGAGCGTGCTCGCCGGAACGGTCGCGGTGCACGGGCCGGGCATCAGCATCACCATCACCGATCCCACCGGAGTCATCGATTCGTCGATCATCCTGGACGCGGTGCAGGAGCTGCGCGACGCAGGCGCAGAGGCCATCGACATCAACGGACGAAGAATCGTCGTCAACACCTGGTTCGGAGACGGTCGCGATCGCGGCATCAACATCAGCGGCGCAGTGGTCACTTCGCCGTATGTCATTACCGCAATCGGCGATGGGGACACAATGGCTGCGGCCCTCAGGATTCCAGGCGGCGTGGCGGATGCGGTGAACGCCGCGGGTGCGACATTCGCAGCGAACACGCAGCAGGACGTGACCATTGACTCGATCGTCCAGCCCGAGAAGCCGCGCTACGCTGCCGCCACGTCTTGACCATGGGAGGGCCAGAATGACGAACATCCCCGATGACTTCCACTACACGAAGGACCACGAGTGGGTCCACGAAGTCTCCAATGGTGTTGTCCGATTCGGTATCACCGACTACGCGCAGGACGCGCTTGGTGACATCGTGTTCCTCACACTGCCCCACATCGGCGAGACCATCGGCGCCGGCGCACCGTGCGGCGAGATCGAATCGACCAAGAGCGTCAGTGACATCTACGCACCCGTCGATGGCGTGATCGTGCATCGCAACGACAAGGTCGAGACGGCACCCGAAACCGTGAACAAGGACCCGTACGGCGACGGCTGGATCGCCGAGGTCGAGGTCTCCGGTGGTGCCATCCAGGCGCAGGAGCACCTGATGACCGCAGCGCAGTACCGGGACCACCTGGCCCAAGCCTGATTGACCCGCGGGCTCCGGCTTCCCTAGGCTGAAGTTCATCCTCAACTTGAGCCTTGGAGTCCGCGTCATGCGAGCTCCACGCCGGCCGGTCGGGCAAGGAGCGATCATGACCCTGTGTTCCGTCTGCGGACACCACGCGCATCCGGACGACCGCTTCTGCGGCAACTGCGGGCACAGCCTCGGGGTTCCGGACGTGACGGGCGTGCTCGATCTCGATGCCGCGCCGGATGTCCAGCGGGACTCAGCAGTGCTCGTCGTATGGCGGGGCCCCAACGAGGGTGCGTCATTCCCGCTCTCCGGCGACCTGGTCGACATCGGCCGAGCCTCGGAGTCGAAGATCTTCCTTGACGACATCACGGTCTCCCGGCACCACGCGACGCTCACGCGGAACGCCGAGGGCTGGACGCTCGCTGACGCTGGAAGCCTGAACGGCAGCTACGTGAATCGAGCCCGCATCGCCGCTGCCACCACCTTGCGCTCCGGCGATGAAGTGCAGATCGGCAAGTACAGGTTCACGTTCTATGCCTCGAACGGAGAAGAGCAGTGAGGCCAGTCCCAGCGGCTCGTGAGAGCATGCTCAGCATCGGCGAGGTGTTGGGTCTGCTGAAGTCGGATTTCCCCGACGTCACCATCTCGAAGATCCGCTTCCTGGAGGGGGAGGGGCTCGTCCTGCCGCAGCGCACGGCGAGCGGCTACCGCAAGTTCGCGCCAGCCGACGTCCAGCGTCTCCGCTACATCCTGGGCCTCCAGCGCGACCAGTACCTGCCGCTGCGCGTGATCAAGGACCACCTGGACGCCATCGACCGTGGGCTGCAGCCGCAGAGCGGTGAGCTCCCCCTGCGCCCGCTGGTCTCCGTCGACTCCCTCGTGAAGCCCGAGGACTTCACGGCTGCCAAGCCCGTGCGGATGACCGCGGGCGAACTGTGCGAGGCGGCCGACATCGAGGCGGGCGTGCTCAAGGAGATCGAGGGCTTCGGCCTCATCGCCAACCAGGGCGGCTTCTATTCCGGTGACGACTTCGACGTGCTGCGGGCGGTCAGCGCGCTGCTGGCCTTCGGCATCGAACCCCGCCACCTGCGCTCGTTCAAGGCCGCGGCGGACCGGGAGATCGGGCTGGTCCAGCAGGTCATCACCCCCATTGCCAAGTCGAAGGCTCCGGATGGGCTGCAGCGGGCGGGCGAGACCGCGCGCGAAATCGCCGCGCTCTCGGTAGCCTTGCATTCGTCGTTGGTGCGCAGCGGGATCCACGCCGTCGTGCGCTAGGACGGCAGGCGGCGCGAGGAGGCAGTATGCGTCAGGTATCCGTGGCCGGAATCCGCATGGTTGAGGCGACGAATGAGATCGTCCTCCTCCTCGCCGATGAGCACCGGCGGCTTCCCATCTGGATCGGCAGCCCCGAGGCGGCCGCCATCGCGCTCTCCCAGCAGGGGTACATCCCGGCGCGCCCGCTCACTCATGACCTCGTCCTCAACATCCTGCAGGCCCTGAACGCCCCCTGCGAGCGGGTCGAGGTCACCAGCCTCGAGGATGGGGTGTTCTACGCCGATCTGGTGCTCGCCACCGGCCAGCGCATTCCCTGTCGGCCCTCCGATGCGGTCGCCGTGGCCCTGCGCGCCAAGGTGCCGATCCTCGTCGCGGAGGCCGTCCTCGATGCGGCCGCGGTGGTGGAGGAGCCGACGACCGAAGAGGTCGACGTCGATGCCTTCAGGGCCTTTCTCGATGAGGTCTCACCCGAGGACTTCGGGGAAGCCTGACCCGATCGGGCAAACTCTCGAGTTGTAGTTGAGGGTTAGAACCCTCAACTTGTGATTGAGATTTTGCCGGCGTGTCGCGGGCCTCGGTCGTTGACCGGGGGCCCGCGCAGACCTAGCGTTCGAGCAGCGGACATTCCCCGATCCGCTGGAGGCCACATGGAACCGCGCCTTGACGTTGCAACCGACGCTGCCGTTGAGCCGAGCGTCGTCGTCCACGCCCCGGCTCCTGAGCACACCGGATTCCGTGGCCCGGTGGCCTGCGGCGCAGCCGGCATCAGTTACCGCCAGCTCGATTACTGGGCGCGCACCGGCTTGGTGGAACCCAGCGTGAGGCCGGCATCCGGTTCCGGCACCCAACGCCTCTACGGCTTCCGCGACATCCTCATGCTCAAGGTCGTGAAGCGCCTGCTCGACACCGGCGTCTCCCTCCAGAACATCCGCGCCGCCATCGAGCACCTGCGCTCGCGCGGCGTGGAGGACCTCACCAACCTCACCTTGATGAGCGACGGCGCGTCGGTCTACGCCTGCACGTCTGCGGACGAGGTCATCGACCTGGTGCGCGGGGGACAGGGAGTCTTCGGGATCGCCGTTGGACGTGTGTGGGAGGAGATCGAGGGCACCTTGGCCACGCTTCCCACCGAGCCGGTCGAGGAGGAGCTGCCGACCGTTGGCACCGACGAACTGTCGATGCGTCGCGCACGTCGGCACGCTGGCTGAATTGGGCAGGTTTCCCTCGCCCACGACGTAGACTCCGGGGGACCGCAAGTGTTCGCGCGGGAGAGCGTCGTCAACGCCATTGACGGCCGCCGACGGAGCAACCACCCCGGAAACTCTCAGGCATCGGGACCGCTGCCGAACAGGTCGATCTGAAAAGCGAGCCATTGGCTCCGCCGAAGGGGAAAACGCCGGCGTTCGCGTCGGCGCGAAGCTCTCAGGCCGCAGCAACTGCGAAGACAGAGGGGTCATCCGACGACTGAGACCTGATGGTCTCGAAGAGGAGACCTCCCATGGAGCAATTCGCCGCGCGCCACATCGGCCCCCGCGAACTCGAGATCGAGACGATGGCGCGGGCCGTCGGCTACGACTCCTCCGACGCACTCATCGCCGCGGTGGTGCCGGAGACCATCAAGTGGACCGACAGCCTGCAGCTGCCGGCCGCCTACGACGAACCGGGCATGCTGGCACACCTGCGCGAACTGGGCGCTCGGAATCGCGTCCTTCACTCGTACATCGGCCTCGGCTACTACGGCACGCATGTGCCGAGTGTCATCCTGCGCAACATCCTCGAGAACCCGGCCTGGTACACGGCATACACGCCCTACCAGCCGGAGATCTCGCAGGGGCGCCTGGAGGCCCTGCTGAACTTCCAGACCATGATCTGCGAACTCACCCGCCTCGATGTCGCCTCGGCGTCCCTGCTCGATGAGCCGACAGCGGCGGCCGAGGCCATGTCGCTCATGAAGCGCGCCGCCAAGTCCAAGTCCAATCGCATCGTCGTCGACGTGGATACGCATCCGCAGACCCTCGCCGTCATGCAGACGCGCGCCAACCCGATTGGCATCGAACTGGTGACGCACGACTTCTCCACCGGCGTCCCCGTCGGGGAGTACTTCGGCGTGCTGCTCTCGTACCCGGGCTCGTCAGGGCGGATCCGCGATATCCGGGAGGCGATCACCGCAGCACACCAGCAGGAGGCGCTCGTATCGGTGGCCACGGACCTGCTCGCGCTGCAACTCATCGAAGCGCCCGGCCGCCTGGGCGCCGACGTCGCCATCGGCTCGGCCCAGCGCTTCGGCGTGCCCATGGGCTTCGGCGGCCCGCACGCCGGCTTCATGTCCGTGCACAAGGGGTTGGAGCGATCGATGCCCGGCCGCCTGGTGGGCGTGAGCGTCGACAACGAGGGCAACGCCGGTCTGCGCCTCGCGCTGTCCACCCGCGAGCAGCACATCCGTCGCGAGAAGGCGACATCCAACATCTGCACGGCCCAGGTGCTGTTGGCCATCATGTCCGGGATGTACGCGATCTACCACGGACCCGAGGGCCTGAAGGCCATCGCCGATCGCGTGCACGATCTCACCGTTCGCTTTGCCGCGGCCATGGAGGCCGCAGGCTTCCCCTTGCGCCACCGGGCCTTCTTCGACACCGTGCAGTTCGGTGGCGAGCGCGCGCGAGTCGATGCGGCAATGGCGGCGGCGGTCGCGGCCGGCTTCAACCTGCGCCGGGTCGACGACACCACCTTCGCTGCGGCCTTCGACGAGACCACGACCAGCGAGCACCTCGACCTGCTCCTCGCCGCACTCGGGGGAGGGGCCCTGCCGATGTCGGCGCCGAACGCGCTTCCCTCGCCGATGCTGCGCGCATCGCGGCCGCTCAAGCACCCGGTGTTCAGCACCATGCATTCCGAGACGCAGATGATGCGCTACCTGCGCACGCTGGCGGACAAGGACCTGGCGCTTGACCGTACGATGATTCCGCTCGGTTCCTGCACCATGAAGCTCAACGCCGCCACGGAGATGGAGGCGATCACCTGGCCGGAGTTCGCGGACCTGCATCCCTTCGCGCCCCTCGACCAGGCCGAGGGCACGCTCACGCTCATCCGCACGCTCGAGCAGTGGCTGGTGGAGATCACCGGTTACGACTACGTGACGGTGCAGCCGAACGCCGGCAGCCAGGGTGAGTTCGCGGGCCTGCTCGCCATCGGTGGGTACCACCGGTCACGCGGCGAGGGGCATCGCAACAAGGTGCTCATCCCCGCGAGCGCCCATGGGACGAACCCGGCGAGCGCAGTGATGGCGGGCATGCGTGTGGTCGTGGTGGCCACCGATGAGCGCGGGAACGTCGATCTGGCGGACCTGCGCGAGAAGATCGCAGCGAACCGTGACGAACTCGCGGCACTCATGATCACCTACCCGTCCACGCATGGCGTGTTCGAGGCTGCCATCACCGACATCTGCGCCATGGTGCACGATGCGGGCGGGCAGGTCTACGTCGATGGCGCCAACCTCAATGCGTTGGTGGCACTGGCGAAGCCCGGTCGATTCGGGGCGGACGTCTCGCACCTCAACCTGCACAAGACCTTTGCCATCCCACACGGCGGCGGCGGCCCCGGCGTCGGACCCATCGGGGTGCGTGCGCACCTGGCGCCGTTCCTGCCCTCACACCCGATCCACCCCGAGTGCGGCCCGCTTGGTCGCGGCGTCGAGGACGGCGGCGTGGGTCCTGTGAGTGGCGCCCCCTGGGGGAGTGCCGGCGTGCTGCAGATCCCGTACGCCTACATCGGCATGATGGGCGCGCAGGGATTGCGTGAGGCCACCCGTGCGGCGATCGTGAGCGCCAACTACATCGCCATGCGGCTCGACCCGTACTTCCCGTTGCTCTACAAGGGCGACTCGGGCCTGGTCGGGCATGAGTGCATCGTCGACGTGCGCCCGCTGACGCACGACTCGGGCGTCACGGTCGACGACATCGCGAAGCGCCTCATGGACGCAGGATTCCACGCGCCCACCATGTCGTTCCCCGTCGCCGGCACGCTCATGATCGAGCCCACCGAGAGTGAGCCCATGGACGAGATCGAGCGCTTCATCTCCGCCATGATCGCGATCCGCCAGGAGATCCAGGAGATCCTGGATGGGAAGATCGACGTCGCGGACTCGCCGTTGCGGCATGCGCCGCACACGGCGCGCACGCTGGTCGGCGAATGGGGCCGCAAGTACAGTCGGGAGCAGGGCGCGTACCCGATGGGGCCGCAGATGGTGAAGTACTTCCCGCCGGTGGGCCGCATCGACGGCGCGTACGGCGACCGGAACCTCGTCTGCACCTGTCCGGAGCCCGCGGCCTACGCGGAGTAGCTGCTAGACCTCATCAACGAAGGGCGGGTTGCAGCCGCGGCGGGTGCAGTTGATCGCCGCGGCGCGACCCGCCTTCGTCACGATGTCCCGCAGTGCCGCTGCGTCGTGCGCGAGTTCCGCGAGCGTGCGCGACTCCAACGCCAGCAGGGTGCCGCGGATCAGCCACGCCATGAAGGTGTCGCCGGCGCCGACGGTGTCCGCCACCGGCACCACCTCCCCGGGCACCTCGAGCAACAGGGCGCCATCGACGAACACCGCCGAGCCGTCTGCACCTCGGGTCATCACCACGAAGGCCTTGTCCCGCGACCAGGCGGCTGCCTGCTCTGCTTCCGGGATGCCGGGGGAGAGCCAGCGCAGGTCCTCATCCGAGACCTTGACGAAGTCTGCGACAGCGCACCAGGCGGCCACGGCATCGCGCACCGCCTGCGCCTCCGCCTCGCTGTTCGCGGCGGCGGGGCGGGCGTTGGGGTCGAAGGAGATGAGTGGCTTCGGCGACAACTGCGTGAGCCATTCGCGGATGCGCGAACCGCCCGGTTCGATCACCGAGGCCAGGGAACCGGTGTGCACCAGTGCCGTGCCAGCCGGCAGGGGAGTGGCGAGCTCCTCGGCGGTCCACTGCCAGTCGGCGGCGCCGGCGAGCCTGAACACGTACGAGGGCTGGCCATCGGCGGCCAGGCGCACCTCGACGATGGAGGCGGGCTCGTCGACATCCGGGGAGCAGGAGAGGTCCAGGTGCTCCGCCGCTGTATGGGCGCGTAGGGCGCGTCCGGCTTCGTCACGGGAGAAGCGCGCTCGCAGTGCGGTGTCGACACCAGCACGCTGGAGCGCCATCGCCGCGTTCGCGGATGACCCTCCCGCCACATCGGTGACGGTTCCATCGGC
>DAHWFQ010000140.1:0-4578 GCA_027324895.1 Actinomycetota bacterium
CGCATGATCGGCCACACCGGCTTCCTCGTCACCTCACGCAAGCTGGCACCCGGCGTGCACCCGTTCGTCAAGCGCACCAAACCGGCCAAGGGTGCGTACGGCGAGGACTACACGCAGCCCGACGTGGGCCCGGGCACTTCCTGACGTCCGGCCGCCGCGGCGCGGATATTGTTGTTTCATGACCGATCGCGTGACGATGCTCGAGGAACAGGTCGCGCAACTGCGCAAGGACCTGCAGTCCTCCCAGTCCTCGAATGACCGGCTTGCCGTCACCTTGAAGGAAGCACGCGAGCAGCTCATCCAGATCCGTTCGGAGGTGGAGCGCCTCTCGATACCACCGAGCGGTTACGCCACCGTCATCGCCGCACACGATGCCGCGAACATCGACATCTCCTTCCAGGGACGGCAGTTCCGCGTCATCGCCATGCCCGGCATCGAGCTGCGCGAACTTCGGCCCGGACGACAGGTGCGCCTCAACGAATCACAGGTCATCATCGCGGTCGCGGACTGGGAGACCACCGGTGAGGTGGTGACCGTCCGCGAACTGCTGGAGGACGGCCGACGGCTGCTCGTCATGATGCACACGGACGAGGAACGCGTGGTGCGCCTCGCCGAACCGATGTTCGACATCGCGCTGCGCATCGGCGACAGCGTGCTGCTCGACAGCCGCAGCGGATTCGTCTACGACCGCATCGCGAAGGCCGACGTCGAGGATCTCATCCTCGAGGAGGTGCCGGACATCGGCTACGAGCAGATCGGAGGGTTGGCTCCGCAGATCGAAGCCATCCGTGACGCCGTGGAGATGCCGTTCCTGCATCCCGAGCTCTTCATCGAACACGATCTCGCGGCGCCCAAGGGCATCCTCCTGTACGGCCCCCCCGGCTGCGGAAAGACCCTGATCGCCAAAGCCGTCGCGCACTCGCTGGCCGAGCAAGTGGCAGCCCGCACCGGCAGTGTCGGCACCAAGTCCTACTTCCTCAACGTGAAGGGCCCCGAACTCCTCAACAAGTACGTGGGCGAGACCGAACGCCACATCCGGACCATCTTCCATCGGGCACGGGAGAAGGCCAATGACGGCATGCCCGTCATCGTCTTCTTCGACGAGATGGATTCGCTGTTCCGGACCCGCGGGACGGGCGTCAGCAGCGACGTGGAGACGACGATCGTCCCGCAGTTGCTGGCGGAGATCGACGGCGTCGAGCGCCTCTCCAATGTCATCGTCATCGGGGCATCGAACCGTGAGGACATGATCGATCCGGCGATCCTGCGACCGGGCCGGTTGGACGTGAAGATCAAGATCGAGCGCCCCGACGCTGACGCCGCCCGCGACATCATGCGCAAGTACCTGCGCGCGGACATCCCCCTGCATGAGGACGAGGTCGAACTGCACGGCGGTGACCGCGTGGCCACCGCGAACTCGATGATCGACGCCGCCGTCGACTACATGTACTCGCTCGAGGACCACAACCGCTTCCTCGAGGTGACCTACGCGAACGGCGACAAGGAGGTCCTGTACTTCAAGGACTTCAACTCCGGCGCCATGCTCGAGAACATCGTGCGGCGGGCCAAGAAGGCGGCCATCAAGGACCTGCTCGCCGACGCCGGACGCGGCCTCCGCCGCCAGCACCTGATCGACGCCTGCGCCACGGAGTTCCGTGAGAACGAGGACCTGCCCAACACCACCAATCCGGACGATTGGGCCCGCATCTCGGGCAAGAAGGGCGAGCGCATCGTCTTCATCCGCACCCTCATCGACGGGCAGTCGGGGTCCGGCCGCTCCATCGAGTCGAACACCCCCTCGGGACGCTACCTGTGATCTCCTGTCGCCGCGTCATGGGCATCGAGACGGAGTACGGCATCACCCTGCCGGGCTTCTCGGAGGCCAACCCCACGACGCTCTCCACGCACATCGTCCAGGGCTACGCGCGTGCGGTGCTCGACGAGGCGCTGTGGCGAACGCGTTGGGATTACTACACGGAGATGCCACTGCGGGATGCCCGCGGCTTCGACCTCTCGATGGCGGACGCCGATCCCAGCATGCTGACGAACGCCGAGGGCGAGTTCGCGAACATCGTGCTCACGAACGGTGCCCGCCTGTACGTGGACCACGCACACCCCGAGTACTCCGCCCCGGAGACGGTCTCACCCCGGGACGCTGCGCTCTACGACGCGGCCGGCGTGCGCATCATGGAGCGAGCCGCCGCGGCCGTCGGCCCCTTCGGCGACAGGCACTCCATCCAGCTGTACAAGAACAACACGGACAACAAGGGTGCGTCCTACGGCACGCACGAGAACTTCCTGGTGCAGCGGGCCGTCCCCTTCTCGGACCTCATCGCGTACCTCACGCCCTTCTTCATCACCCGGCAGCTGTTCACCGGCAGCGGACGCGTCGGCCTGGGCCAGATCGGCGACACCCCCGGCTACCAGCTCACCCAGCGCGCGGATTACTTCGAGGCGGAGGTGGGGCTGGAGACGACCATGCGTCGCCCCATCATCAACACCCGCGATGAACCGCATGCGGATCCTGCCCAGTGGCGGCGCCTGCACGTCATCACGGGCGACGCGAACGTCTCGCAGTTCGCCACCTGGCTGAAGATGGGGACGCTCGCCACCGTGCTCTCCATGATCGAGAACGGCATCGAGCTTCCCCGCTTCGAGATCGAGGACCCGGTCATCGAGATGCGGGCGGTCTCGCATGACACCAGGATGCAGCGCGGTATCCGTCTCGTGGGTGGCAGCACGGTGACCGCACTCGATGTCCAGCGTGCATACATCGCGGCTGCACAGACGGCGTTGACCGACAACACCGACGCTGAGACGCGCGACATCGTGCGCGAATGGGCACTCGTCATCGAGGACCTCGCGGTCGACCCTGCGCGCTGCGCAGATCGCCTCGACTGGGTGGCCAAGCGCCAGCTCCTGGACGGCTACCGGGTGCGGGAGCAGCTCCCGTGGGATGCCCCGCGCCTGCAGTTGATCGACCTCCAGTACTCCGACGTCCGCGAGGGCAAGGGACTGGGGAACCTCATGACCGCCCGGGGGTCGCTCCGCCGCCTCTTCACGGACGCCGAGATCGAACGGGCCATGGCGGAACCCCCGAGGGAGACGCGCGCCTACTTCCGCGGACAGGTGATCCGGCGCTACCCCAAGCAGATCGCAGCTGCCTCCTGGGATTCCGTGGTGTTCGACCTGCCCGGTTCCACCTCGCTGTCGCGGGTGCCGATCCTGGACCCCCTCCGCGGAACCGCCGAGCTCACCGAGTCCCTGTTCGAGGATTCGCCAACCGCCGCCCGCTTGCTCGACAATCTCACCAAGTGACAAGGAGCAGCCATGGCCAACCGTGAGCAGTCCGAACGATCTGCGGCGTCGCAGAAGCGCGAGGAGCAGGTCGTCGACATCGCCGCGGCCACCGCTATCCGCACCAACGAGTTGGATGCGCTCCTCGATGAGATCGACGGCGTCCTCGAGACCAATGCCGAGGAATTCGTGCGCTCCTACGTGCAAAAGGGTGGCGAGTGACGCACTTCGGCGGCGAGGAGGAACCGCGGCCGCCCCGCGGAGCGCTGCACCGTCGCATCTTCGGCATCGAGACCGAGTACGGCCTCACCTGCGTGGCCCCGGACGGCACGCGCAAGCTCACCCCCGATGATGCGGCGCGCTATCTCTTCCGGGACGTGGTGGCCAAGGCCCGGTCCAGCAATGTGTTCCTCACCAACGGTTCGCGCCTCTACCTCGATGTCGGATCGCACCCCGAATACGCCACCTGCGAGTGCGACGACATCGAGGAGCTCATCGCGCATGAACGTGCGGGAGACGTGATCCTGCACCAGATGTCGGTTGACGCTGAGCAGGCGATGCGGGCCGAGGGCGTGGAGGGCACGCTCTTCCTGTTCAAGAACAACACCGACTCCGCAGGCAATTCCTACGGCTGCCACGAGAACTACCTCATCGCCCGGACGGGGGAGTTCGCGGAGATGGCGCGCTTCCTCGTTCCCTTCCTCATCACGCGCCAGCTCATCGTCGGTGCCGGCAAGGTGGTGCAGTCGGGCAATGCCGCCCACTACGCGATCAGCCAGCGCGCGGATCACATGTGGGACGGCGTCTCCTCCGCGACCACCCGGTCACGTCCGATCATCAACACGCGCGACGAGCCGCATGCCGATGCGGAGACCTACCGTCGCCTGCACGTCATCGTCGGTGACTCCTCGATGTCCCAGACGACGGCCCTCTTGAAGGTGGCGAGTACCGCCGCACTGCTGCGGATGCTGGAGGATCGACGACCCCTGCGCGACTTCACCATGGAGAACCCGGTGCGGGCGATCCGCGAGATCGCGTTGGACGCCACCGGCCGCACTCCGGTGAGGCTCGCCAATGGCCTCTCCGCGACGCCCCTCGAGATCCAGTGGGCCTACTACACCGCGGTCACCGCGCACGCCGACGAGACGGGGACGAACATCGGCACGACGGCACGCGCCCTCGACCTATGGCGGCGCACCCTGGTGGCGATCGAGTCGGACCGGCACGCCGACGTGGCCACGGAGATCGACTGGATCATCAAGCGTGCCGTGCTCGATCGAG
>DAHWFQ010000159.1:0-7323 GCA_027324895.1 Actinomycetota bacterium
GCGATCGGCCTTGTCCAAGGACTGGGGGCCGAGGGCGAAGGCGCTGCCGGGAGGCGTCATGTCAACGTCCTCCGTTCGCCTTGCCCGTCGGGCGTCCTGCGAGCAGCCGGCTGAGCCGCAGGCTGTCCGCATGCTTCCACCCCGTGGGCGCCGCGATGGCCTCCCACGCGCTGGGGAAGGTGTTCTCATAGTTGTGGCCATGCCCGGAGGTCACATCGCGGGAGAAGAGCAGGTCGGCGGTGATCTGCCAGAAGGTGACGATGGGGAACCAGCGCATCTGCGGCAGGACGTCAGCGGGTGGCGGCTCGTGCAGCCAATCCGGCCGGGTGAACGCGAGGCTGGGCCGCCACACCACGATGGGGTCCGAGTCGTTCTGCACGTAGAGCACGCGCGGTGAGGTCCACGGTGAGGGAGAGCGAGCCCAGTCGGATGTGCGTTGCCCGAAGCGCACGACCCTTCCGCCCTGGTACACGGGGAGGCGCTCCAGGGAACCGGGGTCTCGGTCGGCCACCAGGGCCGCATGGATGCGGCTGGTCGCCGGCGGCCCCACGAGCAGCACGCCGTCGGTGCGGTTCCGCATGTCGGCCAGGCCGCTGAAGGCGCCTTCGGCACCGAATGCCCCCAGGCTGGTGCCGGTGACGAGCAACCTCGGCCGCGAGCTCCGGGGCAGCGCGGACCAAGCGTCGTACACGGCGTCGAAGAGCGCGGCGCCGGCCTCCAGTGCGCGCTCCCTGTCCACGAGGTACGACATGACGCTCGGGATGTACGAGTACTGGAGCGCGACCATCGCGGTGTTGCCGTTGTACATGTACTCGAGGGAGCGCGCGGCTGCCGGGTCCACCCAGCCGGTGCCAGCCGTGGTGATGACGACGAGCACCGCGCGCTTGAAGCCGCCGGCTCGCCGCAGGTCTCGAACGGCCAGGTCCACGCGCGCCTCCGTGCTGTCCGCCGACTTGATTCCCACGTAGATGCGGATCGGGCGCTTGGACGGCCGTCGGGAGAATCGGGTGAGCTGGCTGGTGGTGGGCGCACCGGCGATGAAGGTGCGGCCCTCGAGCCCGAGCGTGTCCCAGGGGATGAACGACGCCGGACTCCCCGAACGCTCCGGCCAGAGCGACCTCGACACCCCGGGTGCGGTCGTGTTGTTGAGGTTGCCTGCGACCCAGTCGACGCCGTCGACCGCTCCCCTCCAGAGCAGACCGTCGTTCACGCCCACCACGAGGGCCATCACGAGCAGGGCGGCCACGGGGGCCGCGATGCGCTGCGGCATGCGCTCACGGAGGTGTGAGTCGATGAGCAGGTAGAGGGCCCGCAGCCCACGCGCGAGCGCGATGATCACGCGCATCACAGCGAGCCCGAGCAGGGTCAACCACAGCCATTCCCAGGGCCCGGGCGGCGTCCAACCCATGATGCGCCGGATGTCGGCCTGCCATTGCCAACCCTGCCGGATCGCCACAATCAACAGCAGGCAGGCCGCGACGCCCACCACGCGCCGAATGCGCGCCGCGGTTCGCGCCGAGGGGACGCGACCGACGAAGCCGTGGATGAGCCAACGCAGGAGCACGCCGAGCGCGTAACCGATACCGGCCGAGATGCCGGCCACGATCCCCTGCAACTCCCAGGTCCGGGGCAGCAGGGAGGGTGTGAAGGCCATGCTGCCGAACAGGGCGGCCCCGATGACACCGGGCACGCTGAGCCCCACCCACTCGCGCTGCAGCCAGCGTGCGACGTTGTGCCACGGTCGCCGATACATCACGGATTCACCCTACGCACGGCGACGCGCAAGCGGCGTCGGGCCCGGCCGCCCACGGATATCAGGGCCGCAGGGACCAGGCAACGAGGCCGAACATGATGCCGAGCGCGTTGGTCGCCCAATGCATGCCCACGCTGGCCAGGATGCTGCCGCTGCGCCGTCGGAGCTCACCTGCGACCAGCCCGCCCAAGGTCGTGAACAGGACCGTGCCCACGACGGCGAGCACGGTGGCATGGGCAGTCGCACCCAACGCGCCCCGGATCGCCGGATTGGTGCTGGCCAGGCGCAGGGAGGGGAGGACATGCCACAGCCCGAACAGGGTCGAGGTGATGGTGAGCGCCTTCCAGGCCGTCATGTGCCGGGTGAGTGCTGCCCAGAGCACCGAACGGAAGGCGACCTCCTCCACCAGCACTGTGCTCAGCGGGATCACGATGAAGGCGGTGGTGAGCGCGCGCACCACACTCAGGTGGTAGCGCGAATCGAGGAACGCGCTTCGCGTCCAGGGCATGGCGACCCCGACCGCGTAGACCGAGGCGACCACCGCCGCCACCATCAGGCCCCAGCGCGCGCCGCGTCGGAACTGGGATCGCGCCAGCCCGAGTTGCGCCCAGCTCAGGCCGGTCCATCGGGCGTAGGCAAGGAGGGCACCGGCGATGACCGGGCCCGGCCACCATACGGCGCCTGCGAAGTAGAGGATGGCGTTGGTCGCCACCACCGCGCAGAGCAGCAGTGCGGACACGACCACCGGATGGTTCCGCAACGGCGCGCGGCGCCTTGCCGCCACCGTCACGCGGACTCGGCGCGCGTCGGCTTGGCGGCCTCGATGGTCGCCGAGACCACGTAGTCCGTGATGTTGCGGCCCGGAGCCCACAACTCCATGAAGTCCTTGCTCTCATCCTTGGGCGCGATGCGGATGTCCACGAAGCCCGCGTCGGCCATCATGCGCTCGAGCTCGGGGACGGATGAAGCCCCCGCCACACAGCCGGAGTGGAGGCTGAGATCGCCCCGCACCTCCGGGGGGATCTCCGCCGATGCCACGACATCGGACACGGCCACGCGCCCGCCCGGCCGGAGCACTCGGAAGGCCTCGCGGAACACCGCGGGCTTGTCCGGGGAGAGGTTGATGACGCAATTGGAGATGATGACGTCGACGGTGGCGTCAGCAACCGGGAGGTGCTCGATCTCCCCGAGCCGGAAGCCCACGTTCGCATACCCCGCGCGCTCGGCATTGGCACGCGCCTTGCTCACCATGGCCGGTGTCATGTCGACGCCGATGACCTGTCCGGTCTCACCGACCACGGGGGCGGCGAGGAAGGCGTCGAACCCGGCGCCGCTCCCGAGGTCGAGCACGGTCTCGCCCGGCTTGAGGTCGGCGATGGCTTGCGGGTTCCCGCAGCCCAGCCCGAGGTCGGCGCCCTCCGGCACCGACGCGACGTCTGCCGCGGAGTACCCGAGTTGCACCGAGGCGATCTGCACGATGCCGCCGGCACCGCAGCACGAGTCCGTGGCACAGCCCTCACCGTCATCGATGACGGCGAGCTTGCTGTACGTGTCACGGACGCTGGCGCGGATCTCGTCGTCGCGGACCTGGCTCATGCGGGACTTCCTTGCATTAGACGTTCATCGAATGCGTATGGTGCCATGTTTCGCCGGCATCCGCACGGTGCTGCACGCCTGCCCCTCACACCCCGGCCTCGCAAGGCAGCTGACGCGCGACTCAGCGCGTCCAGCGGTAGATGTGCTCGGGGCGCCCAGCGGCCCCGTAGCGAACCGTGAAGGTGACGGATCCGGACTTCGAGAGGAAGCGCAGGTAGCGCCGCGCGACGCCCGGGCTGAAGCCGGCGTGCTCGGCCAGTTCGGTGGCAGAGACGCCCTGGGCGCTGTCGCGCAGGATCCCGGAAACGACGTCCAGGGTGGGGGCCGCGATCCCCTTCGGCAGCGAGTCCTCCCCCGCCACCCGTAGCAGTCCGTACACCCGGTCGACGTCCCCCTGGCCCGGCTCGAGCATCGCCTGCATGCGGGCCTGCGCCGAGGCGTACCGCTCGAAGCGCTCCTTGAAGGTGCCGAAGGTGAAGGGCTTCACGATGTACTGCACGACGCCGAAGCGCATGGCATTGCGGAGGATCCCGACATCCTTGGCGGAGGTGATGGCGATGACGTCGACATCGTGGTGCTCGGAGGCCCGGATGCGCTGCAGCACCTCGCTGCCCGGGATGTCCGGCAGGTACATGTCGAGGACGACCAGGTCAGGACGCAGTTCCAGCACCAGCTCAAGGGCCCGCGAGCCGGTGGTGGCCTCGCCCACCACTTCGAAGCCCGCCAAGCGGGCGAGGAACTCCCGGTGCACGGAGACGGCCATGAAGTCGTCGTCGACGAGCAGTGTGCGGATCACGTCAGCACCTCTGAGGCGTCGTCGTCCGGCATCGGTGAGGGTGTCATGGGGATGGACACCGTGAACAGCGCGCCGTCGAGGTTCTCGACCGTGATGGTGCCGAAGAGCGCCTCCACCTGCATGCGCACGAGCGCCAGGCCCATGCCGCGACGCCGCACTCCGGTTCGCGGGGCCTTGGTGCTGAAGCCATCGGTGAACATGGCGTGCGCGATCGTCGGGTCCACCCCGGGACCGGAGTCGTGGACGCGCATCATGAGTCGGTTGCCGACGACGTTCACCGACACCTCGACGATGGCCTGCGCGGTGTTGGATGCGGCAGCGTCGATCGCATTGTCGATGAGGTTGCCGAGGATGATGATGACGGCGTCGGGCTCGGGCAGGGCCTCCGGGAACTCGGTGTTGGAGGAGATGCGCAGGTCCACACCACGCTCGCTTGCCACCGCCACCTTGCCGATGAGCAGGCCAGCGAGCAGTGGGTCACCGGTATGGCCGATCAGGGTGGCCGCCAGGTCCTTGTGGAGCTTCGACTGCAGGTCGATGTAGCGCACGGCCTCCGCGTAGCGGCCCAATTCGATGAGGCCACCGATGACGTGGAGGCGGTTCGAGAACTCGTGCTCCTGGGCGCGCAGGCCGTCGGAGAACGCGCGCGCGTCGTCCAGCTCACGCAGCAGTGAGTCGAGTTCCGTGCGGTCGCGCAGGGTGATGACGGCGCCGATCTCGCGCCCGCGCACGTTGACGGGGATGCGGCTCACGAGCAGCACCAGCGGATCCACGACGACCATCTCATCGCGTGCCTCGCCGGTGTCGCTCAGGATGTCGCGGATGTGCCCCGCAGGCAGCAACGTCACCAGGTTCTTCCCGACCGCATCCCCCTTGAGGCCGAGCAGTCGGCGCGCCTCGTCGTTGATGAGCGTGATCACGCCGGTCGTGGTGACGGTGATGGCACCCTCACGCACACCATGCAGCATGGCCTCGCGCTGCTCGAGCAGGGCACCGATCTCGGCCGGCTCCAGCCCGAAGGTGCCGCGCTTGACGCGCTGGGCGAGGAGGACGGCACCGGCGAGGCCGAGCAGGAGGGCGAGCAAGGGCGGCAGCGCGAAGGTTGCGAGCTCCTGCTGCATCTCCGCCGATACACGACGTTCCAGCACGCCGACGGAGACCAGGCCGATGATGTGACCGGAGGCGTCACGGAGCGGGACCTTGGCGCGCATCGAGCGCCCCAGCGAACCGGTCTGCACGCCCACGAAGGTATGACCCGCGAGCACTGCGCTCGGGTTCTCCCCGGGGTCGTGCAGCAGCGAGGTGCCGATGAGCAGGTGGTTCGGGTGCGAGTAGCGGATGCCATCGCGGTTGGCGACGACGATGAATGCCGCATGCGTGCTGCGACGGATGGTCTCCACGAGCGGATCGATGGTCGCAGCCGGGTCCGGTGACTTGAAGGCGTCGATCACCTCGGGTGTCACCGCCACCGCGTGCGCGATGTCCAGCGACTTGTTGGCGGCCTGTCGGTCGAGTTCGCTGCGGACCCTGGCGGACGTCACGGCGAACCCCACACCGCCGCTCACGATGAGGATGACGAGTAGCAGCAGGAACACCTGTGTCGACAAGCGCCCTCGCAGACGCGCTCCGCGGGTGCCCATCGCCGAAGCGTAACGCCAGCCCGCTCGCACGTCCCGAGTCCAAAATGATCAGAAACGACGACAACGCCTGTAAGACGAACAATGTCGCGCAACATGGAAGTGCGACCGCAGGCGCACGAGGCTTCGCTCCAACCACGAAATGAAGGAGTGAATCTTGATGGCAGGAGCCAGTGGCCTCCAGGCGCCGCCGCGCATCGAGTTGGCGGGGGTGACGAAGCGCTTCGCGACACCGAGCGGCTCGGTCTTCACCGCGCTGCAGGATGTGGGGCTGGTGGTGGAGCCGGGCCAGTTCTGCGCGATCGTCGGACCGACGGGGTGTGGCAAGTCGACGACCCTGGGCCTGGTGTCGGGACTCGACGAGCCGAGTGGCGGCTCCGTCCGTGTCGGGGGCACCACCGTCCACGGCGTCACTCCCGGTGTGAGCGTGATGTTCCAGTCGGACGTGCTCATGCCCTGGAAGTCGGTGTTGGGCAACGTCTCCATGGGCCCCATCTTCCGCGGGCAGTCGAAGGCCGATGCCCAGGCGCGTTCGCGCGACTGGATCAAGCGGGTGGGCCTGCAGGGCTTCGAGGATCACTACCCCCACCAACTGTCCGGCGGCATGCGCAAGCGCGCCGGTCTGGCGGCTGCCCTCATCAACGAACCGAGCGTGCTCCTCATGGACGAGCCCTTCGGTGCCCTCGACGTGCAGACCAAGGCCATCATGTCCAACGAGCTGCTCGCCCTGTGGGAGCAGACGCGGCCCACGGTGCTGTTCATCACGCACGACCTCGAGGAGGCCATCGCGCTGGCCGATCGGGTCGCAGTCATGACGGTCGGGCCCGGCAGCATCAAGCAGGTCTTCGACATCGATCTTCCCCGCCCGCGTGGCGCCGTGCAGGAGATGCGCTTCGATCCGCGGTTCCTCGAGTTGTATCAGCAGATCTGGGAGTCCCTGCGCGAGGAAGTCGAACGCGCATACTCGCGCACCGCACTGGCAGGTGCCCGATGACCCGCGCAGCAGCCATCGGTGTGGACACCGCGACCCAGGCCCTGCACGAGGTGCAGCAGGCCCTCCTCCCGGACACCGAGGAAGCGCTGGCCCGCAAGGCCAAGTCCGCGCGCCGGTCCCGCAAGTGGCGCGTGAATGCAGCCCGGGTCGCCACCTTCGTCATCATCGTCGGCGGCTGGCAGTGGGCCACCACCGTCAAGGTGCTCGACCCCTTCTTCTTCGGCCAGCCGTCGGGTGTGGTGCAGAGCCTCGTGCACTGGGCACGTGAAGGCACCGCGTATGGCTCGCTGTGGTTCCAGATCTGGGTGACGATGCACGAGGCGCTGCTTGGCTTCGGGTACGGCGTCGGCAGCGGCATCATCGCGGGAATCCTGCTGGGGCAGGTGCCCTTCCTGGCCGATGTGCTGGGCCCCTACATCAAGGTGCTCAACGCCATCCCCCGTATCGTCCTGGGATCGATCTTCGTCGTGTGGCTGGGCCTCGGCACGACGTCGAAGGTGGCACTGGCCTCCGTGCTGGTGTTCTTCGTCGTCTTCTTCAACGCCTT
>DAHWFQ010000185.1:0-2869 GCA_027324895.1 Actinomycetota bacterium
TCAGCGGAACCTCCCCGGACGGCCACCTCGTCGAGTTCGTGGAGCTGGCCGCGGACGTCCACCCGTTCTTCGTGGGTACGCAGGCGCATCCCGAGTTCAAGTCACGACCGACGCATGCCCACCCGCTGTTCGCCGGGTTGGTGCGGGCCGCGCTCGCCCGCCGATGATCGCCGACGAATTCGGTGGCTTGCCGACCCAGCGCCGGGTCGAGCACTTCCGGGGATCGATCGCCGCTCTGCGCACTGATGACGTGATATTCGGAGAGACTGCGCATCCGCGCGACTACCTGCTCCATTTCGGAGCCGTGGCCGTCGTGGCGCTCGATGACCAGGATCGCGTCCTCGTCATCAAGCAGTACCGGCACCCACTCGCGGCGAGTTTGTGGGAGATCCCCGCCGGACTCCTCGATCACCCGGACGAGGACCCGTGGACGGCTGCCCAGCGTGAGTTGGCGGAGGAAACGGGCGTGATCGCGGCCGAATGGAAGCTCCTCGTCGACTACGCCACGACGCCGGGCGGTTCGACGGAACTCCTGCGCATCTACCTTGCCCGCGGTCTGCGCGAACTGGCCGAGCGACCGCGAACGGACGAGGCCGAGGAGCAGGACATGCCGGTCGAGTACGTGTCGATCGACGACCTCTGTCAGGCCGTACTCGAGTCCCGTGTCTGCAACACATCTGTGGTGGTCGGCGCGCTGGCGGCGCGCGCCACTCGGGATGCCGCTTGGTCGTCGCTGCGCGACGCGGACTCGCCTTGGCCCATGCGCGCCCATCTCGAAGCCAATGACCGAGTCTTCCGCCGCTGATCCGCGCACCGCGGCCAACCGGACTCGATTGCAGGACGAGCTCCGGGAGTATCTCGCCCACTGCAGCGTCGAGCGCAACCTCAGCAGGAACACCGTTGAGGCCTACCGACGGGACCTGGTTCGCTACCTGGCCCACCTTGAGTCACGCGGCTTCACCGAATTGGCCGCGGTGGAGACCGCGGACATCGACGAGTTCGTGAGGGATCTCTCGACCAGCGAAGGCTCACCACTCGCGGTGGGCTCGGTCGCGCGCGTCGCCGCATCGCTTCGTGGCTGGCACCGCTTCGCGTTGCGTGAGCGTTGGGTGCAGGTGGATGCGGCCCGCAGCGTCACGGTGCCGGTGACCCGGGCGCGCCTGCCCAAGGCGCTGGGCATCGATGAAGTCGAGCGCATGCTGAACGCCGCGGACATGGACTCCACGCTCGGTCTTCGCACCAAGGCACTGGCGGAACTGCTGTACAGCACGGGTGCGAGGATCTCCGAGGCGCTCGGCCTCGACCTGGACGACCTCGGGATGGACGATCGCCTGGTCCGCGTTCGCGGCAAGGGAAACAAGGAGCGGTTGGTGCCGATCGGTGCGCCGGCTCGTGCCGCGATCGACAGCTACCTCAGGCGTGCTCGCCCGGCCCTGGTCTCAAGGGGCAAGGGCACGCCAGCCCTGTTCGTCAATGAGCGAGGTGCTCGGTTGTCACGCCAGTCCGCAGGTGCGGACATCGAAGACCTGGCCAAGCGGGCGGGCCTGCGCCGGCAGGTCTCGCCGCATGTGCTTCGGCACTCGTTCGCCACCCACCTGCTCGCGGGCGGGGCCGACATCCGCGTGGTCCAGGAACTCCTCGGACATGCGTCGGTGGCAACCACACAGATCTACACGAAGGTCTCGATCGACCAGTTGCGTGACGTGTACCTGTCGGCGCACCCCCGAGCGCGGCGACGTTAGAGCCCGCGCAGGCGCCGCACGATGATGGAGTCCTCGCCGCGCTGCTCGAGATCAGCGACGACCACGGCCAGGGCTTCGCGAACGATCCGTCCTCGATCGACGGCAAGGCCGTGCTGAGCCCGCAGCGCAAGTTTGGCGTTCTCGAGGTCGATCAGCTCGTCGGGGGAGACATAGACGGTGATCTTCTCGTCGTGGCGTATCCGGCCGGTGGGTCGGCCAGGCGCGCTGCGCCGGCGTTTGGGCGTTGTGCTCGTCGTGCGCACGCCGCCTTCAACCGCGGCCGGCACCTCCGCTGCCGCCGGCACAGCCATGGGCGCTTCCGGGCGTGCGGGCGCTTGCGTGCGGCGGAACAGTTCGTCCGCACCAGGCAGGGCGACTCGGCGACTCATGACTCCATCCGTTCCGCGAGTTCCGCCGCCACCCGACGATAGGCAGTGGCACCGGGGGAGTTGGTGGCGTAGCTGGTGATCGGTTCCATGGCCACCGTGGCCTCGGAGAACTTCACCGTCTTCGGGATGACGGTGTGGAAGGTGAGGTCGCCGAAGGCTTCGAGCACGCGGAGCAGGACCTCCTTGTGGTGCGTGGAGCGACCATCAAACATCGTGGGAATGATCCCCTCAATCTGAAGTCGAGGGTTAATGCGTTCCTTCACCTTTTGTATGGTGGCGAAGAGGAGCGCCATACCGCGAAGCGCGTAGTACTCGCACTGGAGCGGCACCAGCACGCCGTCCGAGGCGGCCAGGGCGTTGACGGCGAGCAGCCCCAAACTGGGGAGGCAGTCGATGAGGATGATGTCGTAGTCGCCGATGACGGGTTCCAGCAGTCGCGCCAGTGTCTGGTCGCGCCCCACCTCGCTCACCAGCTGCATCTCCGCGGCCGACAGCTCGATGGTCGCGGGGAGTAGGTCCATGCCCGGCACATCGGTCTTCAGCAGCACGTCCCTCGCGGAGAGCTGGCCGAGCAGGGCGTCGTAGATGGTCTGCGGGAACTCATGTCCGCCGGTCAGGCCCACGGTCATTGAGCCCTGGGGATCGAAGTCGACCAACAGCACCCGGCGGCCCGTGTCCGCGAGGGCGGCGCCGATGCTGATGCAGGAGGTCGTCTTCCCCACGCCCCCCTTCTGGTTG
>DAHWFQ010000177.1:0-3156 GCA_027324895.1 Actinomycetota bacterium
GTACCGCTCCGACGACGGCGAGATCACCGCCATTGTCTGCTCGCGCGGCCGACAGTCCCGCAAGCTCTGCAGCTGCGGGCGCCCGGCCACGCTGCTCTGCGACTGGCCCCTCGCCGGGCCGAAGGCGGGCAAGACCTGCGACCGGCCGATCTGCACCAGGTGCGCGTCCCACGTCGGGCCCGATCGCGACTACTGCCAGGCGCACGCGCGTCTGCACCAGGAGGCCTCCAATGCAACCGCCGAGTGACCCCCTGGGCCAGCACGCCGTCGGCCTGTTCGACGCGCTGTGCGCCGGCCGGTGCTACCTGGTCAACCACACGATGCTCACGCCGGCCGATCGGTTCGTGTTGTGCTCGCTGATCGCCGCATCCTTCCGATGGGCTCGCAACCGGGTGTGGAGCTGACCATGGCCAAGTGCAATTCGTGTGGGGCCGAGATCATCTGGGCGCACACGGCGAGCGGAAAGGCGATCCCCCTGGACGCGGAGCCAGTGCCGTTTGGCAACCTGGTGGTGGTCCCGGGCGCCGACGGCCCTCGGGCACTATCGGTCAACATACCTGGCGCGCTGGGCCCCAGGTACGTGTCCCATTTCGCGACTTGCCCGAACGCGAATCAGCACCGTAAGCCGCGCGATGGGCAGAGCGGGCTGCCGGGGGTGGCGTGATGCGCGCAATCACCCTCTGGCAGCCGTGGGCGCACGCGGTCATCCACCTCGGCAAAGACGTCGAGAACCGGCCGAGGAGCCTTGGCTACGTCGGCGAGATCGCGATCCATGCTGGCCTGGGGCTCGACGACGAATGGGCGTTCGACAGGATCCACGCCATCACTGGACGCTGGCTCATCAATCATGACTTCTGGCCGGAGCGGGGCTGCATCATCGGCATGGTCGAGATCATCTCCTGGCACCGGCTGCAGGAGGTCAAGGCGAGCCCATGGGCGTTCGGTACCTGGTGCGCGCTGCTCCGCAACCCGCGCCCGATCGAGCGGCCAGTGCTCGTCCGTGGCTACCAGGGCACGTGGACGGTGCCGCCCGACGTCGAGCAGTCGGTGCTCGCGCAGTTGGGCAGAACCGCATCGCGTGCGGATTGCGACTGCCCCGGATGCAAGGCCGACGTGGGGTGCTTCCGGGGAAAGCCATGACCGCGCAGTACCTCACCATCGACGCCGCCGCGTCTCGGCTGAGCATGACTCCGCTCGCGCTGCGCAAGCGGTGCACAAAGCTCGCGCGCAAGGTGGGCAAGGACATCAAGGCCGACATCGGGGACGGCATCGTGGCCGTTCGGTTCGGCCGGATCTGGCGCGTCCGATTCCCCGAACAGCAGACAGCCGCGTGACCTGCTAGCCTTGAGTGGTCGTGACTGGCCGCTCACGGAGGATCCCCATGAGCGGAATGAATGGCGTTCGCTGGGCGACGAAACACGGTCGTCGCGTCCTGCTCCTTGACTTCTACTACAACGATCGAGACGGACGCCGGCAGCGCTTCCGACGCGTTGCCAGCGTCCAAACCGTCACCTCGGCGCGCGCGGAGTCGCTCCGCCTCCAGAAGCTCGCAGCCGAGACAGGCAGCCCGACGGGTCAGGGGATGGCGAAGGTGATGACGCTGCAGGCCTTCGTCGACGGACCATGGCGCCAGCTGTACGCGTCCCGTCACCGGCCTGCCACGCGCATCAGGTACGACGCGCTCCTGACGCACGACATCTTGCCCGCGTTCGGTCACCTGCAGCTTGACCAGGTGGACGCCACGCACGTGCTCACGTTCGCCGCCGAACTCGCGCGACGCGGGGTGCGCTCGAGACCGCACACGTCCCTGGTCTCCGCCCTCCTCAAGGCGGCCAAGGACGCGAAGGTGCTCGAGCGACTGCCGGAACTTCCCGCGCATCAGAAGGGGCCCGAGAAGCTGCCCGACTGCCCCAGCACCGACGAGGTCCTCACCGCCATGCGTACGGCACGAGGTTGGCTCCGCTTGGCGATCGCGCTGGCCGCGTTCGCCGGACTTCGAAGCGGAGAGGTTCGAGCCCTCGAGGTGCGAGACGTCGACCTCGCTGCCAACGTACTTCACATCCGCCGGGCCATCTCGGGCAACGAGGTGCTCACGCCGAAGGGCGACAAGGAGCGCGACGTGCCGATCGCGCCGGAGCTCGAGCCGCTCCTGCGAGACGCCGTCAAGAACAAGCTGCCCCTCGCTCGCGTCATCATCACCCAGCGGGGGACGACACCGTCGAGGCAGCACATCCGCGATCGTCTCGCGCGGGTCCTGCAGCGTCACCAGCTCCAGGCCCGGAGCTTCCACGCGATGCGCCACCACTTCTGCAGCTCGCTCTTGCGACGTGGCGCATCCCTCGAGGCCGTGCGCATCGTCGCTGGTCATGCAGATATCGAAACCACCGCGCGGTACCTGCATGCGACGGTCGACGAGGTGCGCAAGGTGATGGGTGGCGGGCCCCCGGTGGGCACCGCTGCCAGGCCGAGGGCGTCTCGAAGGCAAAAGAACGGCTGATTTCGTCGCTGAGTCGGGGAGGGGGGTCCTGGCGCCCCTGAACATACGAACCGCGGTCAGACACGACAAACACGCCGGATCACGCGGATCCTCCTCCCGACAACACGACCGTTCAGGACCTGACACGGCCTGTCCAGACCTGGTCATGGGCCCCCCATGGGCCCCTCGCTACCTGTTGTCTTCCCACCCAACGACAAGGTCGTTCTCCAGCCGCACCACCAGCGACGGCTTCGTGCTCGTTCCTGTTCCGCGACACTGCCGACAACGCCCATCCTCGATGTGGGCGAACTCAGGGATGTAACCGGATCCGCCACATCGCGTGCAGTCATCCGCGAAGGACAGGGTACGTTTGACCTTGGTCTTGAGCGTTTTCACCTGGTCCTTACACCGCGTGCCGAAGGCCTCGAGGACCATGTCAGACGTCGCGCCCAGCCACAACCGCTTCGCGACGATGTTGGCAGCTGCTTCGGTGCCGAACTTCTTCACGAGGTGCGCCAGGCGCTCCGCTTTCCACCGCGCCTGGTCGGCAGCCGCCTGTTGCTTGATGACCTCGGCGTTCTGGTGATCATGGTCGACCTTCGCGATCGCCGCGTCGACACCCGCCGGTGCTAGCGCAAGAGGCGCCTGGTGGGGGAAGATCGGCGGCAACCAGAGAAACA
>DAHWFQ010000223.1:0-6104 GCA_027324895.1 Actinomycetota bacterium
CTGCTCTTCGCCATGCTCATGGGATTCACCGCGGCCGCCTCCACCATGGCGGCCAGTGCCATCGAGGGCCTGGGCGTGCTGCAGCCCAAGGCCTGAGGCACGGAAGCCGACCACCGTCGGCGCGGGTGGCTCAGCCGAGCCGGTAGTCGCGGATCGGGTGCCACACGTGGTGCGTGTCCTGCTGGTACAGCGTGAACTCGGCGGCCGTGAAGGCGAACTGGTACTCGGCGAACTCGGTGAAGGCGGCGTCCATGCGCTCCTCCGCGATCTCGTGCACGAGCGTGACATGCGGGTGGTACGGGAAGTTGCGGCGACGCAGCAGGGGGCCGCTGCGAATGACGCGTTCCAGGGCCTCACAGCCCGCGATGCCCTCGTTCACGACGAGGAAGACCACGGGCGAAACGGGGCGGAAGGTCCCCGACCCGTGGAGTGCGACGCGGAAGGGGCGCACCGTCGAGGCGGCCTGACGGAGGTGAGCGTCGATGCCGTCGAGCATCGTCGGTGAGACGACCGCAGGCGGCAGCAGCGTGATGTGGGTGGGGATGGCGCGCGCTTGCGGATCGCCGTAGCCCTCACGGGCCGCCTTCACGAAGGACGCTGCGGGTTCTGGGATGGGCAGGGCCACGCCGATCGTGACCGAACCCGGCTCCACCACGGGAGCGAGTGCGGTCAGCGTCTCGTCGTGCTTCACGCCAGCGCCCGTCCGCGCACGAAACCGACGGCGTCGTACACGGCCGCCAGCGTGATCGCAGCCACCGCGTGCGCCTTGGCCGCACCCTCGGCCATGAGCCGTTCGAGTTCCGCGCGATCCTCGAGCAGTTCGTGCACCGTGGCCTGGAAGGGCTCGGCGAAGGCGAGCACGGCAGCTGCTGCCTCCTTCTTGAGGTCGCCGTACATGCGACCCTGCAGACCCGCCGTGACCTCGTCGATAGGGCGACCGGTGAAGCCGGCGATGATGGAGAGCAGGTTCGAGACACCGGGCTTGGCCGCCGGATCGAAGCGGATCTCGGTCTCGGAGTCCGTGACCGCCGACTTGATGCGCTTCTCGATCGTCTTGAGCGGATCCAGCAGGTTCACCACGCCCGTCGGCGAGGACTTGCTCATCTTGGCGGTGGGGTCCTGCAGGTCGGTGATCTTCGCCGTGTCCTTGATGATGTGCGGCACGGGCACCACCAGGGTCTGGCCGTAGCGCTTGTTGAAGCGCTGCGCGAGGTCACGTGAGAGTTCGAGGTGCTGGCGCTGGTCCTCGCCCACCGGCACCTCGTTGGCGCCGTAGATGATGATGTCCGCAGCCTGCAGGATGGGGTAGGTGAAGAGGCCGACGTTGGTGCTGTCGGCCCCGGCCTTGGACGACTTGTCCTTGAACTGCGTCATGCGGCCGGCCTCGCCGAAGCCGGTGAGGCAGGACAGCATCCACATGAGCTCGGCGTGCTCGGGCACATGGCTCTGCACGAACAGCGCGCTGCGCTGGGGATCGATGCCGGTGGCGATGAGCTGCGCGTAGGACACCAGGGTGCGCTGGTGCATCACCTGCGGATCGGTGACCACCGTGAACGCGTGCAGGTCGACCACGCTGTAGAAGCACTCGTGCGTCGCCTGCATGACCGGCCAGTACTGCAGCGCCCCGAGGTAGTTGCCGATGTGGAAGGAATCGGCCGTCGGCTGGATTCCGGACAGCACGCGGGGGCGGGGGCTCATCCGCCTATTCTGGCAAAGGCTCCGACTGCGCCGAAATCGCGGCTTCGATGCGCACGCGGGCCACCCGCCTGCCGTCCACGGCCTCGACCACGAGGACATGGCCATCCACGGGCACCGCCTGTCCCACCTGCGGCAGCTGGCCCGTGGTGGCGATGATGAAGCCAGCCACGGTCTCGTAGGGGACCTCCGGCAGGGTGATGCCATAGTCCTCGGCGAAGTCCTCGAGGTTGGTGAGGCCGTCGACGCTCTTGGCGTCGATGACCTGCGCCGCGTCGTACTCGTCCCTGATGTCACCGACGACCTCCTCCACAAGGTCCTCCATGGTGACGATGCCGGCTGTACCGCCGTACTCGTCCTCCACGACGGCCATGTGCACTCGCAGGCGACGCATCTCGGAGAGCGTGGGGATGACGTACTTGGTGCCGGGGAAGCGCGCGATCTCGCGCACCAGCTCGGACACGCGCAGCGAGCGCTCGGCCATGCCGGGCGCGAACACGTCGCGCACGTGGACGAAGCCGATGACGTCGTCGGAGGAGTCGCCGGTCACCGGATAGCGGGAGAAGGGCTGCTCGGCAATGAACTTCGCAGCCTTGAAGATCGGCGTCTCCCCGTCAAGGAAGACGACATCCGTGCGCGGCACCATGACCTCGCGAAGTTCGCGGTTGCCCGCTTCGAAGACCTCGTCGATGAGCTCGCGCTCCTCGGCGGTGAGGTCTTCGTGGGTGGCCACGATGTCGCGCAGTTCCTCGCCGCTCATGGCCTCACGGTGCACTGTCGGATCGGCACCGAGCATGCGCACGACACCGTTGGTGGAGACGGTGAGCAGCCAGATGACGGGGCGGGTGATGCGGGCGAGGATCTCAACCGGCCAGACCGCAGCCATGGAGATGGCCTCCGCGTTCTGGATGGCAAGGCGCTTGGGCACCAACTCGCCGAGCACGAGGGACACGTAGGCGACCGCGAAGGTGACGAAGAGGAAGGCGACGGTGTGCGCCACGCCGCTCGACAGGCCCCAGCCGACCAGCGTCGGCTCCAGGAGCGGCGAGAGCTCGGTGGCGCCCAAGGCGGCGCTGAGGAAGCCGGTGACCGTCACGCCCACCTGGGCGGCGGCCAGGAAGCGCGTGGGGTTCGCGACCAGCCTGGCGAGCGCCTGGCCGCGCTTGCCGCGATGCGACAACTGCTGCAGCTGGCTCTCCCGCAGGGACACCAGGGCGATCTCGAAGGCCACGAACACCGAGGCGATGGCGATGAAGAGCAGCACCAGCGCAATCCGGGGCACGATCTCGCTCATGCGACCAGATTATCGGGATCGGCTGCCCGCGATTCGGTCGCGCCTGCGGAAATCGGCTTTGTTAGCCTCCCATGCGAATCGAGGCATGGCATGAGCAGGTACGACTTCGCGACGGATCCCGTGGCCGATCCGCAGGGTGTGGTGGCCGGACCGGGTTACCGCTTCACCGTGCTCACCGACGGGCTGATCCGCATGGAATGGTCGCAGGACGGTCGCTTCGAGGACCGCGCATCGAGCTTCGCGGTGCGACGTCGCCTGGCGGTGCCGGAATTCCGGGTGCACGAGACCGAGGGGCAACTCGAGATCGTCACGGCCAGGATGCGCTTGCGTTACGACAGGCAGCCCTTCAGCAGCAGCGGGCTCAGCGCCACCGTGCTGGGCGGACTCACGAACTACCGCTCGGTGTGGCACTACGGCGATGACCTGCGCACCCTCGGAGGCACTGCTCGCACCCTCGACGAAGCGGATGGCCCCATTCCACTCGAGCCCGGTGTCACATCGCGCGCTGGTTTCGCCGTCATCGACGATTCGGATTCCCTGCTCTTCCAAGCAGACGGGTGGATCGCACCCCGGGTGCCCGGACGCATCGACATCTACCTCTTCGCCTACGGCCTGGAACACGCAGCCGCCATCCACGCACTGCATGCCCTGTCGGGTGACGCCCCACTGCTGCCCCGTTGGGCCCTGGGCAACTGGTGGAGCCGCTACCACCGGTACAGCGCGGACGAGTACCTGACGCTCATGGACCGCTTCCGTGCCGAGGGCATCCCCATCGCGGTCGCCGTGATCGACATGGACTGGCACCTCACCGACGTGGATCCGGGATTCGGCAGCGGCTGGACGGGATACACCTGGAATCGCGCGTTGTTCCCGGACCCCAGGGCCTTCATGGCCGCGCTGCACGCACGGGGGAAGCGCGTCAGCCTCAATGTGCACCCCGCCGACGGTGTTCGCGCCTTCGAAGCCCCCTACGCCGCCATGTGCGCAGCACTGGGACGGGATGCGGGGAGCGGCGATCCCGTCGAGTTCGATGTGACCGACCGGGCGTTCATGGATGCCTACTTCGACGTCCTGCACCGCGGCCTCGAGGCCGAGGGAGTCGACTTCTGGTGGATCGACTGGCAGCAGGGCGCGACCTCGCGGGTGCCCGGCATCGATCCCCTGTGGGTGCTCAACCACTTCCACTACCTCGACAGTGCGAGCGCCGGGGGCCGGCCGCTCACGTTCTCGCGCTATGCGGGCCCGGGAAGTCACCGCTACCCCATCGGCTTCTCCGGCGACACCGTCATCAGCTGGGAGTCGCTTGCCTTCCAACCCGAGTTCACGGCAACCGCGTCGAACATCGGCTTCGGCTGGTGGAGCCACGACATCGGTGGCCACATGTTCGGTCGCAAGGACGACGAACTCACCGCGCGCTGGACGCAACTCGGCGTGTTCTCACCGATCCTGCGCCTGCACTCGACCAGCAACGCCTTCATGACGAAGGAGCCGTGGAGCTTCGACGAGGAGACGCGGCAGGCGATGACTGCAGCCCTGCGGCTGCGACAACGGCTCATCCCCTACCTGCACACCATGAACCACCGCGCCGCCGCCGAGGGCTCTCCGCTCGTGCAGCCGTTGTACTTCGCATGGCCGCAGGCCCCCGAGGCCTACGAGCACGGCAGCGAGTTCCTCTTCGGCAGTGCACTGCTCGTCGCGGCCATCACCCGCCCGCGTGATCCACGGCTGCGGCTGGCCCGCGTCGATGCCTGGCTGCCGGAGGGCGTCTGGGTGGACCTGTTCACCGACCTCACCTACGACGGGGGTCGCACCCTGGCCATGCACCGCGACATCCGCTCGATGCCCGTGTTGGCACGAGCGGGCGCCATCGTTCCGCTCGATGCCGCGGCAGTGCCCGCCGATGATGCGGGGAATCCCAATTCGCTGCAAGTGCTGGTGGTGGTGGGAGCGGACGGCGACTTCGTGCTCGTCGAGGACGACGGCGCTGCACGGCCGCGCATCGCGCGTACTGCGCTCAGCTTCCATCAGGCCACCGGCACGCTCACCGTGCACCCCGTGCAAGGTGCCGCCGACGTTCTGCCGGCGCTGCGGGACTGGACGGTCACCTTCATGAGCGCCACCGGTCCCGAGCAGGCCGGGGCCCGGGTGAACGGCCTTGCCTGCCAAGCGGATGTCGCGCGCACCGCCACCCGGCTGTCCGTGACCGTGACCCAGGTGCCGACGAGCGCGAGCCTGGAGATCCACATCGGTGAGCAGCCGCCGCTGCCCGGCAACGACGTCCATGGGCGCGTGTTCGCCCTGCTGGACGCGGCGCAGATCGAGTACGCATCGAAGACCCGTGTGTTCGACATCGTGGCCTCGGCGCGGCCGTTGCATGTGCGCCTCGCCGAGCTGCAGGACCTGGCGCTCGAGCCGGCCCTGCTCTCCGCGGTGACGGAGATCGTCGTCGCGCGTTGGGCGACTATGTGAAGCGGGCGGTGATGGCCGCGTGGTCGCTCCAACGCTCGTTCCAGGCCGCGGCGCGGCCGATCTCGATGTCCGTGCAGCGCTCGGCCAACCCGGGCGTCGCGAACAGGTAGTCGATCCGCCAGCCCACGTTGTTGTCGAAGGCCTGCCCGCGGCTCGACCACCAGGTGTACGGGCCCTCCACGTCTCCGAAGTAGCGTCGGTGCAGGTCGACCCAGCCGTGCTTGCCCAACCAGGCATCGAAGTACGCGCGCTCCTCGGGCAGGAACCCGGCGGCCTTGAGGTTGCCCTTCCAGTTCTTGAGGTCCACCTGACGGTGGGCGACATTGAAGTCGCCGGCCATGAGTGCCTCGCTGCCGCTCTTCATATGGGCCCGCATGCGCTTCGTCATCGCGTCGAGGAAGCGGTACTTCTCGGCCTGCTTCTCCTCGATCTCGGCGTTGCCGGTGGGCACGTAGATCGACGCCACGACGATGGGGGCCTTCCTCGCCTCGACGGTGGCCTCCACCCAGCGTCCGGTGTTCGCGAACTCCTTGGGGCCGACGCCGAAGGTGATGTCCGACATGGGGAACTTGGACACGATGGCCACCCCGGCATGTCCGAGCTTGGCCGACGAGTCGTGCGCGACATGCACGTTGGTGAAGCCGGC
>DAHWFQ010000228.1:0-3824 GCA_027324895.1 Actinomycetota bacterium
GCCAACGCGAGTACGGGGTTGGCTGCGGTGGCGGAGTCACCGGGACTGCCCTGCGTGATGACGACCGTCGGGGAGGTGGCCATGGGCAACTTGGCACCGATGCTCGTGGTGCCGCCGGACATCTGCATGGCGGCCGCCGCGGCACTGGAGGTCGGGACCTCGGTGTCGACGCGCCAGATCCATACCGAGGGGATGCCACGTGCAAGCACCTCGCCGTCGGCCATGTTGCGGTTGAGACGGTACTTCAGGGTCTCCGCACCGAGGGTGAAGCGCTGGCCCGAAGAGGAGATGGCGACGGCGAAGTTGACCGCGCCCGAGGCATAGCGGTTCGAGAGGTCGAGGTAGGCGATGTCGGGCGCCCCGAAGGCACCAGCCAACTGCGCTTGGCTGAAGGTTCGCGGGACCCAGCGCGAGACCCCGGAGGCGGCATAGGTGAGTGACCATGGGTCGTCGACGCTTCTCGTGTAGGAGAGCGGCGCGCCCCCCCACACGTCCTCGTTGTTCTGCGTCTTGCCCCCGTCCGCAGCCGAGTAGTAGGCGGAGACCACCTGACCGCCCACGGTGAGCGCGAGTCCCTCGGAGTCGGACACCGCGGTGCCATCAACCGCCGCCTTCCAGCGCGCGCCCGCTCCGCCCGACTCCGCGAGCTTGGAGTAGCCCGTGAAGTTCTGGTCGCGCGGATCGTCGTAGACGTTGCAGGCGCAGGCGCTCCGAATGCCCGACCTGATCTTCTTGTAGGCGTAGGAGCGCGCCGTGATGATCTGCGCCTGGATCGCCGCCGCGGGCCACGATGAGCTCACCTCGGCGATGCCGTAGAGGTACTCGTCGTGCAGGCGCAGGATGTTGTTCACCTGCAGGCCCAGGTTCAGGGCCCCACTCAAGCGGGCCACAGTGACGGAGACGTACCCGTAGCGGTAGCGGCCGCCATGGGCGATGGAGACGCCCGGACCGGCAACACGGAGGATGGCAGGACCACCGGTGGCGGTGCCGGTGTCACGATTGCCCGGCCACTTGAAGGTGAGCGACGAGGTCGTGAACGGCGCCACCGGCATGGGCCCGGTCACGCTCACCGCGATGCGGCCGGCGGTGTACTGCGTGTTCACGACATCGCCAACGGGCAACAGCGTCACAGCACCCTCTCCCGACGTCATCTCCATGGTCGATGCGGTGTCGGAGAGGGCCTCGAGGCGGAAGGACGAGGACCCGACGCGGGATTGCAGCGAGACGTTCACGTCCATGGTGTCGACGATCGGCGCGACGATCGATCCGGTGAAGTAGTGCTGGAGGATCTGCGTGGCCGTGTAGCTCTCCTTGGCCATGCCATAGGCGCCCCATTGGGACATGCCGACCCCGTGGCCGAATCCGCTACCGGAGAAGGTGAAGGACGAGGGTACGACCACCGGGGGGGCCGGCTTGATGTCGAGCGGCGGCAGCGAACCCATCGCACCACGGTTGGTGATGATCTGCCCGATGGAGGCGGCGACGGCCTTCGGCAACCGTGGTGTCACGGAGATCGAGGTGAGGTCGGCGCGCGCCGCGATCCAGGCGCGCTGCGCCGTCGGCAGGTCGCCGGGAGCGAGCAGCAGCAGTGGGTCGCCCGCCTGCGCGCGTTCGATGAGCGTGAGTGGGTCGGCCGACGCGGCCAGGTCCAGGACGAGGGTGCCCCTGCCCTTGGGCAGTGAACGCGCCAACACGAACGAGGTGGAGGCGAGGTCCTTGCCGATGACGCGGGTGACGCCGGTCAGCTTGCGCAGCGCGGCATCGCTGAGGTTCGTACTGTCACCGATGGCGATGCCACCGGCGAGGTGCAGCGCGGTGCTCGCGCCCAGCGTGCTCCTCGGCACTGTGGCGTCCGCCGACAGCAGCGGCACGCCAACGGCGTTGGCGTAGGCGGACGCCAGGGCGATGAGTGCCGGGTCACCGCCGAGCGCGACGTACACGGCCGTGCTGGATTCGGCCGGCCGGATGCGGGTGGCGATGAGCGCGGCGGTGGCGGCACGATCCGCACCCTTCATGCGCACTACCGCAACCGACCTCGCGAGCACCCTGGCAACCGTTGCCGACACGATCGCGGTCGAGCCCACGATGACGGCCTTCATCTGTCGCGCGGCGAGCACGCGACGCAGGGTGGTGATGGAGGCGCTCTTCGTGAGGAGGACGAGGGGAAGCCTGAAGCGGTGTGCATAGCTCGAGGCGATGGCGGCGTACCCCGCGTCCGCGGCGCTGCTGATCACCGCGCTCCGGGCAGTGGATGCGGCGAGCGCGGTGATGCCCTGATGGAACACGTCGGTCTCGCCGAAGGTGGAGACGACATCGCACGACGACGGGGTCGCCTGGCCCGAGACGTTGAATACCCGCTCCATCGGCGCCCCGATCTGGGCACCGTTCGCATCGAGCAGGGTGAGGCGGAACCGGTACTCACCGGGCGCAAGGGGTGCGGCGCTGGTGTCGAGACCATCCCATTGCACGAAGAACGGATTCGTTGCGCCATAGCCGGAGAGCGTCCGCACCGGTGTCGTGCCGCATTGCGCCAGCACATCCAGGCGCCATGGCGCTGGCGCGGTGACGCCCACGGTGAGCCCGATGGGCGAGCCCGCAGGCACGACCGCACTCGACAACTGGAGGCTGCTGATCGCCGGCGAGGGAGTAGCGGAGGCGGAGCCCGTGCCCAGTCCCATCACGCACAGCGCTGCTGTCACCAGGATCGCTGGCAGGGCTCGAATACGCACGACCTCGAGTTTGCCATGGACCGTCGGACAGCCCGTGGAGGCGTGGCGACTTCACAGGAAACACTTGGAGTTTGCGTGCTTCGAACCTGGATAACGGACTGCGCGGCAGCCCGGCTCACCACCCGTCTCGTTCCGTAAGGAATCCGTCAGCATCGGTCACAGGCCGTCTGCGCGCGTCCCCGAGGGACAGTGCATGCCGTAACGGCCGTTACCCTTTGCCGCATGCCGTTGCCGCGTGGAAGAGCCGCCAGAGCCGGGCTCATCGCCCTGGTGGTGGTGGCCGTGCTCGCAGGCGCCGGGCTCCTCACGGTGCGCAAGCTCAGCGGCAACATCCAGTCGGTCGACGTCAGCAAGGCACTGGGCGTGCGTCCCAGCAAGCAGGCAACGGTGCTCAACACCGATGCCATGAACATCCTGGTCATGGGTTCAGACGCGCGCGCCGGTCAGGGTGCCGGCTTCGGCAAGGTCTCCGTGTACGGGAACTCCGCGCGGTCCGACACGACCCTGCTCGTCCACCTGTACAAGGGCCATCAGCACGCGCTCGTCGTGAGCATCCCGCGCGACTCCTGGGTCACCATCCCGGCCTGTACCAAGACCGACGGCTCGATGACCGCGCCCTGGACCACGAAGATCAACGCCGCCTTCTCGGAGGCCGGCCCCGCGTGCACGATCAAGACCGTCGAACAGCTCACCGGCGTCTTCATCGACCACTACGTCGTCATCGACTTCCGTGGCTTCCAGAAGATGGTGGACGCGGTGGGCGGGGTCTCCATGTGCCTCACGCGCGCGGTGCAGGATTCGAAGGCGCACCTGAGCCTTCCAGCTGGCACCTCCCTGCTGGACGGGAAGACCGCGCTCGCCTTCGTCCGCGCCCGCTACTCCATGGCCGACGGGAGCGACACCGCGCGCATCCGACGCCAGCAGGGCTTCATCGCCGCGCTCGTCCGCAAGATGAAGAGCGCCGGCGTCCTGCTCAACCCGGTCAAGCTGTACAACCTGCTCGATGCGACGACGTCGTCGCTCACCATGGATCCGGGGCTGGCGTCCCTCACCGAGTTGCAGTCGATCGCGCTGAGCCTGCGCGGGCTGAACTCC
>DAHWFQ010000229.1:0-3247 GCA_027324895.1 Actinomycetota bacterium
TCAGCCCGCGGGAGAGATGACGTGGAGCCGCTCTGACCGACCTTCACGAAACAGGGGCCGGCGGTGGTGTTGATGGTGGTGCCACTCACGGCACAACCTGTCGAGATGTTCGGCAGGCCCATGGCCGTGCGATAGGCCGCAAGGTCTGTGGCTGCAGAGGGCGCGTCATAGGCGTCGACGATCGCGATGACGGTCGCCGGAGTGCCTTCGCCCGTGATCCCGTAGGCCGTGCGGATGGCCTTCGAGCCGAAGCCGCTGGTGGCGCTCATCTGCACCGGCTTGCCGGTCGACCGATCGATGACGTCGTGGCGGATGGCCAGGCAGTTGGCGGATCCCGGGGCGCCGTCGGCACACACCCGGGCATTCACGATGCTCATTGCAGAAGCGACGTCAGCCCTGGCTGGGGCAGCAGCCCCGAGCACCGCGGTGGCGAGGGAGACGGAGGCGGCGAGCGCGGCGCGCGCGAAACGGGAGGTCAGCACGGGACCATTGTCACATGCGCCGCAAGCCCTTTCGGGTGTAAGTGACCCGAGCGCTGGCCGCTGAACACGTGCGCGAACTCAGCAAGCGCGACCCCACCGAGAGCGGCATCGACGAACGCACCGTTGAGCGCGCTGTCACCGTCACGGATGTTCACGATTCGACCGCAATCCGGTCGAATCGTGAACAACCCGTGCTGGCCGAGTAACGCCGACGCCAGTCTCGTCGATGCAGAGACGCGCTAGGCCTGCAGCATGAAGCGCGCCATCACGTCGAGCGTGCGGGATGTGGCGGGGTGGCCGATGATGTTGAGGTGCCCATGGAGCACGCCGGGCTCCATGTGGTACTCGACCTGGACGCCGGCCGCGCGCAACTGGTCCGCGTATGTGCTGCCGCTGTCGCGCAGGTCATCGAACTCGCAGGTGACGATGAGCGTCGGCGGCTGCCCGGAGAGATCCGCCACCGTCGAACCGGGGAAGGCGGCCGGCACCAGCCCGTCGTGCTCGCCAAGGTACTGCCGGTTGATGACCTTGCCGATCTCCGGGGGGATGCGCACGAAGATGGGGATGACCGCGATGTCGCGATCGAGTTCATCGCTCCAGGGCAGCGGGCTGTGCGCCACGGGGTAGATGGGGAGCAGACGGGCGGGCAGCGGGCCCTCGCCGTCGCGCAGGCGGATCGTCGCGGACAGCGCGAGGTTGGCACCGGCACTCCCGCCACCGATCATCCATGGCGCACCTTGGGGCAGCAGCCCGGACTGCGTGACCGCCCAGTTCCAAGCAGCGACGACGTCGTCCTGCGGCACCGGGAAGTGCACGCCATCCACCGCCAGCCGGTAGTCGACGGAGACGACGATCGCATGCGCGCGCTCCGCGAGCTCGCGGCTCGTCTGGTCGGCCTCCGGCATGTCCAGGTCACCGAAGATGAAGGCGCCTCCGTGCATCCACACCAGTCCGCGGTCCGGAACCACGCCCCGGGGGCGGTAGATGCGCACGGCGATGGGGCCATGTGGGCCCGGTGCCATGGTGTCCTCGATGTCGACCTCGGCGGGGGTGTACGGACCGTAGGGCGCATTCAGCATGTCCTCCGCGGCCGCCTGCTCCGGCGTGCGCAAGCCGAGCTGACGCGGTGGCACATCGACGATGCGGTCGAGACGCGCTCGGACGAGCGGGTCGATGCGGTCACGGATGTCCTGGCTCATGATGGCGACTCCCTGGGTTGGAACGAACCTAACCGGCGTCTGCGCGAGCCTGAAGGGGAAGCCGTTGAATATCGGTGAATAGCCGAGTGGCTACCGGATCCGGCGTGGACGACTGCCCGTCCTGGGCAGCACGCTGGGGGCGAGGTGCTCGATGCGCCGCGTGAGCTCCGCGACTGCAGCGTCGAAGGCACGATCGGTGTTGACGAGTGCGGGATCAGGAATCGACCAGTGGAGACGGGCAGCGGCGGGCCCGCAGCCTTCCTCGTTGACGCTGTCGCATACGGAGATGACGAGATCGTCGGGCCTCAGGACGGCGCCCACGTGCTGGGGCGTCTGCCGCTGCAGATCGAGTCCGGCTCGACGCGCCGCCGCACGTGTGCGCGGGTGGATGCGTTGCGCCGGATGCGTGCCGGCCGACGAAGCCGGTACCTCCGAGTGCCTGCTCCAGATGCACTCGGCCAGGATGGAACGCGCCGAGTTGCCTGTGCACACGAAGACCACGCGTCGCACGGAGATCCGGGCCACGGGAAGGAGGAGTGCCGTGAGGAGGTCGCTGTCCAAGTGGACATAGGTGCGCCGACGGTCGCCTTCGGACTGCTGGCGCACCACCAGGCCGGCCTCCTCCAGCACGCGGAGGTGATGCGCGAGCAGATTGCTCGGCACCTCAAGGCTGGCAGCGAGTGACTGCGGCGAGAGGTCCTGCGCCTCCAGCAGTTCGACGATGCCCAGGCGAAGCGGGTCCCCCAGCGCCGCCAGGCCGCGCGCGCGTGCATTGCGATCCATGAAGCCTCTCAGCATGTATTGCCTCAATGATTCTTGAGCTACATGCACTCGTCAAGTAGCCTGACTCCAACGATCAATCGGAAGGGGAGCCGTCCATGCCGCAGTCGAGTGCCGCTGGGGAGTCCGCGGACGCCCACGTGCTGGCGCGCCTGTCGACGCTCGACCGCCTGCTTCCGCTGTGGATCGGGCTCGCCATGGCCGCCGGCCTGCTCCTGGGGCGCCTGTTCCCCGGGCTGCGTGACATCCTCGACGCCATCAGCATCGGCCGTACGTCCCTCCCGATCGCCCTCGGCCTGCTCCTCATGATGTACCCCGTGCTCGCCAAGGTCCGCTACGAGGACATGTCGCACGTGACCGGTGACCGGCGTCTGCTCTGGGCCTCGCTCCTGCTCAATTGGCTCGTCGGGCCTGCCCTCATGTTCACCCTGGCCTGGGTCTTCCTCGCCGACCAGCCGGCCTTCCGCACCGGCCTCATCGTCATCGGCCTGGCCCGCTGCATCGCCATGGTCCTCATCTGGAACGAACTCGCCTGTGGCGACCGTGAGGCGGCGGCACTGCTCGTCGCCATCAACTCGCTGTTCCAGATCGCCGCGTACTCGCTGCTCGGATACTTCTATCTCGACCTGCTGCCTGGCTGGCTCGGCCTCGACAGCAAGGGCATTGACGTCACCGTCTGGGAGATCGCCAAGTCGGTGCTGATCTTCCTCGGCGTCCCCCTGTTGGCCGGCTTCCTCACCCGCACGTACCTCGAGCGCGCGAAGGGCAATGACTGGTACGAGAACA
>DAHWFQ010000233.1:0-5541 GCA_027324895.1 Actinomycetota bacterium
CGCCGTCAAGGTCGTCGATCGCGTGCGGGGGCAGACCGGCGGCGTCTCCCTGGCCGAGGCCAAGGTCATCGTCTCCGGTGGTCGTGGCGTCGGTGCGGCCGAGCTGTGGGGGCCCCTCGAGGACCTCGCCGGACTCCTGCACGCGGCCCTCGGCTGCTCGCGCGTGGTCACCAGCAACGGCTGGCGCCCGCACTCCGAGCAGGTGGGCCAGACCGGCACCAAGGTGGCACCCGACCTCTACATCGCCTGTGGCATCAGCGGCGCGACGCAGCACATCGCGGGGTGCAAGAAGAGCAAGACCATCCTCGCGATCAACACCGACCCGGAAGCGCCGTTCATGACGCACGCCGACTACGCCATCATCGGCGACCTCCACGAAGTACTCCCCGCCATCTCGGCCGCGATTCGCGCCCGCTAGCGGACACACCCTGCATTCGAAAGGAACGTTCGTGCCCTCAGATATCGAGATTGCCCAAGCCGCGACCATGTCGCAGATCCAGAAGATCAGTGAGTCGCTGGGCATCCCGGACTCCGCAGTGGAGCCGTTCGGGCATTACAAGGCGAAGATCTCGCTTGGTTACCTGGACTCCCTGAAGGATCGCGAGGACGGCAAGCTCGTCCTCGTCACCGCCATCAGCCCCACCCCAGCGGGCGAGGGCAAGACGACCACCACCGTCGGCCTCGGCGACGGCCTGCGCGAGATCGGCAAGGACGCCATGATCTGCCTGCGCGAGCCGTCGCTGGGCCCGGTGTTCGGCATGAAGGGTGGCGCCGCCGGCGGCGGCTACGCCCAGGTGGTGCCGATGGAGGACATCAACCTCCACTTCACCGGCGACTTCGGCGCCATCGCGCTCGCCCACAACCTGTTGGCAGCGCTGCTCGACAACCACATCCACCACGGCAACGCGCTCGGCATCGACGTGCGCCGCATCGCCTTCAAGCGTGTCGTCGACATGAACGACCGCGCCCTGCGCGACGTCGTGCTGTCACTCGGCGGCCCCGGCAACGGCTACCCGCGCGAGGGTGGCTTCGACATCGTCGTGGCCTCCGAGATCATGGCCATCTTCTGCCTCGCCACCTCGCTGGACGACCTCAAGGCCCGCATGGGCCGCATCGTCGTCGGCTACACACGCGACCTGAAGCCGGTGCTCGCCTCGGACCTCAAGGCCGAGGGCGCCATGACCGTCCTGCTCAAGGACGCGCTCATGCCGAACCTGGTGCAGACGCTGGAGCACACGCCGGCCTTCGTGCACGGCGGCCCCTTCGCGAACATCGCCCACGGCTGCAACAGCGTCATCGCCACCCAGTCGGCGTTGAAGCTGGCGGACTACGTGGTGACGGAGGCCGGCTTCGGTGCGGACCTCGGTGCCGAGAAGTTCATCGACATCAAGTGCCGCAAGTCGGGACTGCGCCCGTCCGCCGTGGTCATCGTCGCCACCGTGCGCGCGCTCAAGTACCACGGTGGCGCAGAGCTGGCGACCATCACCGATGAGAACCTCGACGCGCTGGGCAAGGGCCTGGTCAACCTCGAGCGCCACGTGAACAACATCCAGAACGTGTTCGGCGTGCCCGCGGTCGTCTCCATCAACCGCTTCAACAGCGACACCCCGGCCGAGTTGGACCTGCTGCGCGAGCGCGTGGCGGCCCTCGGCGCCGAGGTGGTGCTGGCGACCCACTGGTCCGACGGCGGCAAGGGCACCGTCGCCCTGGCCAACAAGGTGGTCGAGTTGTGCGAGCGCCCGAGCAACCTGAAGTTCTGCTACGACGATGAGATGTCGTTGTGGGACAAGGTGAATTCGATCGCCACCCGCATCTACGGGGCCAGCGAGGTCACCGCGGACTCCAAGGTGCGCAAGCAGATCGCCGACCTGCAGGCAGCCGGCTACGGCCACTTCCCGGTGTGCGTGGCCAAGACCCAGTACTCGTTCTCCACCGATGCCAAGCTGCGGGGCGCCCCCTCGAACCACTCCATCGACATCCGCGAGGTGCGCCTCTCGGCCGGTGCGGAGTTCGTGGTGATGGTCTGCGGCGACATCATGACCATGCCGGGCCTGCCCAAACTGCCGTCGGCCGAGAAGATCGACCTCATCGACGGCAAGGTCGTCGGTCTGTTCTGACCGATTTGACCGGATCTGCAACACTGCAATGGACGTGGTCGTCCCCGGGCGCGCTGCTCACGCAGCGCGCCGGGGGCAACCGCAACCCCCACCAGCGAATCGCGACGGTTGCGTGAGGGGACGCCCGCGAGGGGTTGTCCCGGGTGCCACCGTGAAGAGGGAGTGCGTATGACATTCGACGCCTGGTCGGAGGGACTCGCGGCCGCCGTGCTCGAGCCCTACCGCTCCGACGAGACCATGGTGCTGGTGGCGCTGCAGGCGCTCCAGGCCCGCTTCGGGTACGTGCCCGCGGAGACGGTGCCCATGGTGGCCCAGGTCTGCAACGTGTCCCGCGCCGACGTGCACGGCGTCCTCACCTTCTACCACGAGCTGCGCACGGCGCCCCCGGCCCGACGCGTGGTGCGCGTCTGCCGCTCCGAGGCCTGCCAGTCCGTCGGGGCCCGCGAGATCGAGGCCGCCTTCGCCGCCGCCGGCCATCCCCTGGGCTCGCACAGCGAGAACCTCAGCGTCGAGGCCGTGTACTGCTTCGGCAACTGCGCGCTCGGCCCCACCGTCGAGATCGACGGCACCATGCACGGCTACTGCACAGACGACATCGTGACGGAGGCCCTCCGGTGAAGATCTACGTGCCCGCCGACAGCTCGGCCCGCTCCGTCGGCGCCGACGAGGTCGCTGCGCGCCTGGCCGAACTCCCCTATGTGGAACTCGTGCGCAACGGCTCCCGCGGCCTGGCCTGGCTGGAGCCCCTCGTCGAGGTCGAGACCGCCCAGGGGCGCATCGCCTACGGGCCGGTGCGCGCGTCCGACCTCGACTCCCTCATCTCGGCCGACTTCGCGCACGGTGGGCCGCACCTCCTGCGCCTCGGCAACATCGAGGAGCACGCCTGGTTCGTGGCGCAGGACCGCGTCACCTTCGCCCGGGTCGGCCTCATCGACCCGCTCTCCCTCGACGACTTCCGGGCGCACGGCGGCTACGCCGGGCTCACCCGCGCCCTCAGCATGACCGGCGAGGAGGTCGTCGCCGAGGTGACGGCATCCGGCCTCCGCGGTCGCGGCGGCGCCGGCTTCCCCGCCGGCATCAAGTGGAAGACGGTGCTCAACGCCAGTGCGGACGTGAAGTACATCGCCTGCAACGCCGACGAGGGCGACTCCGGCACCTTCGCCGACCGCATGCTCATGGAGGGCGACCCCTTCACGCTCATCGAGGGCATGACCATCGCCGCCATCGCCGTCGGCGCCACCCACGGCGTCATCTACGTGCGCTCGGAGTACCCGGCAGCCATCGAGACGCTGCGCGCTGCCATCGCCACCGCCAACCTCAACGGCTGGCTGGGCGACGACATCCAGGGCTGCGGGCGGGCCTTCGACCTCGAGGTGCGCTCCGGCGCCGGCGCCTACATCTGCGGCGAGGAGACCTCCATGCTGGAGAGCCTCGAGGGCAGGCGCGGCCAGGTGCGCGCCAAGCCCCCGCTGCCGGCGCTCAAGGGCCTGTACGGCAAGCCCACGGTCATCAACAACGTGCTCACCCTGGCCTCGGTGCCGATGGTGCTGGCGGACGGCGCAGCGGCCTACCAGGCGCGCGGCGTCGAGCGCTCGCGCGGCACCCAGGTCTTCCAGCTCGCCGGCAACATCGCCCGCGGCGGCATCCTCGAGCTCCCCTTCGGCGTACCCCTGCGCGAACTCGTCGAGGGCTTCGGCGGCGGCACCCGCAGCGGCCGTCCCATCGGTGCCGTCCAGGTCGGTGGCCCCCTGGGCGCCTACTTCGGCCCTGATGAGCTCGACCTCATCACCGACTACGAGGCCATGCTGGCCGCCGGGGGCATGCTCGGCCACGGCGGGATCGTCGTCTTCGACGACACCATGGACGCCATGGAGCAGGCGCGCTTCGCCATGGAGTTCTGCGCCGTCGAGTCCTGCGGCAAGTGCACACCCTGCCGCATCGGCTCCACGCGCGGCGTGGAGACCATCGATCGCATCAGACGGGGCGAGGACGTGGAGGCCAACCGCGTGCTCCTCGACGACCTCTGTGAGCTCATGACCGACGGCTCACTGTGCGCGCTCGGGGGACTCACGCCGCTGCCCGTGCGCATCGCGCTCAAGCTGGCAGGCGCTCGATGACCGGCCTACCTTCCGTCGATGTTCACGAATCGCCCGCATTCCGGGCGCGGCGTGAACATCCGTTCCCTGCCGACCTTGGTTGTGCACGAGCCGACCGCAATCCGGTCGAGCAGTGCACATCCACTCTGATTCGAGGTTCCTGATGAGCATTGCGGAATTCGACTTCGGCACCCCCGCGGTCGTCTCCCCGGACCAGGTGACGCTTACCGTCGACGGCCGCGAGGTGACGGTGCCGGAGGGCACGTCCGTCATGCGTGCCGCCGCTGAGGCGGGCACCAACATCCCCAAGCTGTGTGCCACCGACAGCCTCGACGCCTTCGGCTCCTGTCGCCTCTGCCTGTGCGAGATCGACGGGCGCAAGGGCACGCCGGCCTCGTGCACCACCATCGCCGAGGCGGGCATGAACGTGCACACCGCGACCCCGCGCGTGGAGAAGCTGCGCCGCGGCGTCATGGAGCTGTACCTCTCCGACCACCCGGCCGCTTGCCTCTCGGACCACGCCGACGGCGAGTGCGAGCTGCACGACCTGGCCGGCAGCGTCGGCCTCTACGAGGTGCGCTACGGCGCCGACGGCCGCAACCACCTGTCGCTGCCCACCGACGAGTCGAACCCCTACTTCTCCTTCGACGCCACCAAGTGCATCCTCTGCAGTCGTTGTGTGCGCGCCTGCGGTGACATCCAGGGCACCTTCGCGCTCACCATGGAACAGCGCGGTTTCGACTCGCACGTGTCCCCCGGCGGCTCGCTCTTCCTCTCCAGCGAGTGCGTGTCCTGCGGCGCCTGCGTGCAGGCCTGCCCCACGGACGCCCTCCAGGAGAAGGCGGTCCTGCAGATCGGCGCACCCACGCGCTTCGTCGACACCACCTGCGCCTACTGCGGCGTCGGCTGCTCCTTCCGGGCCGAGCTCAAGGGCGACGAACTCGTGCGCATGGTCCCCGGCAAGACCGGCGGCGCCAACGAGGGCCACTCCTGCGTGAAGGGCCGCTTCGCCTGGGGCTACGCCATGCACGAGGACCGCATCACCACGCCCATGGTCCGCGAGAGCATCGACGACGAGTGGCGCGTCGTCTCCTGGGACGAGGCCATCGCCTACGCGGCCGCCCGCCTCAAGGCGGTGCAGGCGCGGTACGGCGTCAAGGCCATCGGCGGCATCACCTCGTCACGCTGTACCAACGAGGAGGTGTACGCGGTCCAGAAGATGATCCGCGCCGCCTTCCACAACAACAACGTCGACACCTGCGCGCGCGTCTGCCACTCACCGACGGGCTACGGCCTCAAGACGACGTTCGGCACCTATGCCGGCACGC
>DAHWFQ010000005.1:0-2570 GCA_027324895.1 Actinomycetota bacterium
TTCGAGGCCGAGCAGCGCGGCGTGGAGCCACGCACCGTCTACCTGCGCGTCGCCAATGACGCGACCTCGGCGCTGAACCCGTACACCGAGGAACTCGTGAACGGCGTGATGGCGAACCTCGACCGCGTCGACGAGCTCATCGCGACCTACGCCGAAGGCTGGACGCTGGACCGCATGCCTGCCGTGGACCGGAACCTGCTGCGCATCGGCATCTACGAGATCATGTTCGCGGAGGACGTCCCCGCCAAGGTGGCGATCGACGAGGCGGTCGGGTTGGCCGCTGAACTCTCCACCGATGAGTCGCCGGCGTTCGTGAACGGCCTGCTCGGGCGCGTGGCCTCGCTGAAGCCGCGAATCAGCGGTGCGACTGACTGAACCGCACCGAGGTGCCAGGGGCCAGCTGGGCCACCGTGCCCAATGCGCGTTCATCGACCACGGCGATCACCGGGTAACCGCCGGTCGTGGGATGGTCCGGCCCGAAGATGAGGGGCTGGCCGTCGGCGGCGATCTGGATGGAGCCTGTGAGCACGCCCTCGCTGGGCAACCGTTCTGTGGTGTTCCAGTGGATCGGCTTTCCGGACAGCCGGATGCCGATGCGGTTGAGCGACGAAGTGACGATGTAGTCGAAGTCGAGCAGGTCCGCGGAGTTGCGGCAGAAGCCCCAGCGCGGTCCCTTGTGGATCTGCAGCGTCACCGAGGGTGCGACGTTGGCGCCGGAGGTGACCTGGCGCGCCACGGCCGGCGTGGCCTGAGCCTCGTGGTCGATGGCGAGCACCTGACCGGTGGCCAAGGGCGGTGTGCCGATGCGGCTCAGCTCGTCGTAGGAGCGTGAGCCGAGGACCGGCTCCGTGTCGATTCCGCCGCGGACCGCCAGGTACGAACGCATCCCGAGGTGCTGGGTGGCGATGAGCACCGGCGAGCCCGCGGGCACGAGGATTGCGCGCTGTGTCTCGCGCTGCCGACCGGCGATGACGATGGAGGCGGGTGCACCGGTGACGGCGACCATGGCGTCGCTGTCGACCGTGAACTGCATGGTGGCGCGCGTGAGCTCGATGGTGGCTGCATGCTCGGTGTTCCCGACCAGGCGATTGGCGAAATCGTGGGCGAGCACGTCGAAGGCGCCGCTCGGCGGAATGGACAGGTGCGCCTGCCCCGGACGGCCGTGGTCCTGCACCGTCGCGTATCCGGCCATGTGGTCGATCCGCAACCCCGTCATGAGTTCCTCACCGTGTAGCGAACCCGGTCCCCGGGCTGGATGAGCGCGGGTTCGGGCCTGTTCAAGTCGAACAATGTCAGATCGGTGTGTCCGAGCAAATGCCACCCGCCGGGCGAGGCCGTCGGATATATCGCGGCGTAGGCGTCGGCGATGGCCACGGAGCCCGCCGGCACCACCGTGCGGGGGGAGGGGCGCCGGGGCAGCCGCAAGCGCTCGTCGAGGCCCGTGCAGTACACGTATCCGGGCGCGAAGCCCGAGAACGCCGCCAGGTAGGTCGTCCCCGAATGGATGGCGACGACCTCCGCGACGGAGAGGTGCGTCGCCTCCGCCACCAGCGCCAGGTCCGCACCGTCGTACAGGACCGGGACCTCGACATCGCGTCCGACGAAGCGGGGGAGCTCCTCGGGCAGGGAATCGACGATCCCCTCGAGTTCGGACCGGGACATGCCGACCGGCAGCAGGAGGAGCACCGACTGCTCCGCGGGCACCACCTCACGGAAGCGTCGCGTATCCATGAGGGCCTGGGCGAGGGCCAGGGCGGACCCCGCCTCGCACTCGACGATGGCCCCCACGGGTCCGTACTGGAGCACGGTGAGGCCCCTCATGGGAGCATCCAGTTCTTCACCTGGTAGCCCTCTGCGAGGAGCCGAGCGTGCAGGGCCGCCGCGCTGGCCACTGCCGACGGACTGTCACCGTGCAGGCAGATGGACTGGGCGTCGACGGCGACGCGGCGACCCTCGACCGAACGGACCTTGCCCGTCCGCAGCCACTCCAGCGTTCGCTCCAGCAGCGCCTCCAGATCCGTGACCTGGGCTCCGGGCTGGCCGCGCTCCACCAGTCGGCCGTCGGTGTGATACCCACGGTCGGCGAAGAACTCGTGGCGGCGTGGGATCGCACCCGCCAGCCTGGCCAGGAGCGGGGTGTCGGGGACCAGCAGTTCCATCGTGGGATCGCAGGCGTTCAGGGCGTCGATGAGGGCCTGGGCGTGGTTGTGATCGACACCGACCTGGTGGTACAGGGCTCCATGCGGTTTCACGTACTGCACGGGCAGGCCGGCGCGCGAGGCGCGATCCTGCAGTTCCCGGATCTGCGCGGACAGCTGGCGGGTGAGCTCCAGGGCTCCGATGCGCATGGGCTTGCGGCCGAAGCTGATGCGGTCCTCATACCCGACGTGCGCACCCACGACCACGGTGTGCTCCTGCGCGAGGGCGATCGACGCCTCCATGGCGTCGGCGCCACCCGCATGACCACCGCAGGCGATGCTGGCGCTGGAGAGGAAGGGGAAGATGGCTGCGTCGTCGCCGTGCTCCTCACCGAGATCGGCGTTGAGGTCGATGCGCTTCGACGACGCGTT
>DAHWFQ010000012.1:0-24656 GCA_027324895.1 Actinomycetota bacterium
GAGCAGCGCGGCCGTGGCGCCATCGTTGAGGCCGGCGGCATTGCCGGCGGTTACGCGACCGTTGGGTCGGAAGGGCGTCTTCAACCCGGCCAGGGCGGTCATGGAGGTGTCCGGACGTGGTGGCTCATCGCGTGTCACCAGGCTCCAAGCCCCCTCCGCGTCGCGCGCGGCCACGGGCACCAGCTGACGGGCGAACCGGGACGCCGCGTAGGCGGCGGCCGTGCGCTGCTGCGAACGCAGGGCGAAGGCATCGGCGCGCTCACGCGTGATGGTGGGCAGGCGGTCGTGCAGGTTCTCCGCGGTGGATCCCATGTTGAGCGCGTCCGCGGCCACGAGCCGCTCCACCATGAAGCGCGGGTTCACGTCGAAGTTGGAGCCGATGGGGTGCCGACCCATGTGCTCCACACCGCCCGCGATGCCGATGTCGATCATCCCCACCGCGATCTCGGAGCCGATCTGGGTGGTGGCGGTCATGGCACCGGAGCACATGCGATCGACGGCATAGCCGGGCACACTGTTCGGCAGGCCGGCAAGCAACCCGATGGAGCGCCCGAGCGTCACCCCCTGGTCGCCGGTCTGCGAGGTCGCGGCGATGCCGATGTCCTCGACCAGCGCGGGGTCGAGCCGGTTGCGCTCGATCAGCGCCTTCACCACGGCCACACCGAGGTCGTCGGCACGGGTGTTCGTGTAGACGCCACCGGCCTTGCCGAATGGCGTGCGAACCGCGTCGACGAGTACGACGTCCTGCAGTGTCATCGTCACTCCTAGAAGGCTTCGATCGGCATCGTCATGATGTCGTCATCGGTGTGCTCGCAAACGTAACGCTCGGCCGAGAGCAGCGGTAGGCGATTGCGCGCGAACCACCGGGCGCTTGCGACCTTGCCCTGGTAGAAGGCGAGGTCGCGCTCCCTGGCACCGCCGACGAGCGCGGCAGTCGCGACCTCCGCCTGCTGCAGCAGCAGCCACCCCACGACGAGGTCACCGCAGGCCATGAGCAGGCGCGTGGAGTTGAGGCCCACCTTGTAGATCTGCGCCGGCTGGTCTCCGGCTCCCGCCTGGGCCCAGAAGCCGAGCGTCGTGATCATCGCCTGTACGTCGGCGAGCGCCCTGCCCAGCAGTTTGCGTTCGTCCTTGAAGCTGTCGTCGGCCCCTGCGCCCTGCACGGTCGCGCTGATCTCATCCGCCAGGTGCTGCACGGCGCGGAACTTGTCACGCAGCATCTTGCGGAAGAAGAGGTCGAGCCCCTGGATGGCGGTGGTGCCTTCGTACAGCGTGTCGATCTTGGCGTCGCGGATGTACTGCTCGATGGGGAAGTCCTGCAGGTAGCCGGCACCGCCGAACACCTGCAGCGACTGCGCGAGCAACTCATACGAACGCTCCGACCCGAAGCCCTTCACGACCGGCAGGAGCAGATCGTTCATGCTCTCCGCGAGATCAGTGTCGATGCCGTTGTGCCCCATGCCATGCCGCGTGAGCGCGTCCTGCCACTGTGCCGTGTAGTGGATGAGTGCTCGTAGGCCCTCGGCATAGGTCTTATGCAGCATGAGGAGTCGACGCACGTCGGGGTGTCGCGTGATGGGAACGCGCGGCGCCGCCTTGTCGGCCATCTGCTGCATGTCCTCGCCCTGCTGCCGTTCCTTGGCGTACTCCAGGGCATTGAGGTACCCGGAGGAGAGCGTCGAGATGGCCTTGGTGCCGACGAGCATGCGCGCGTACTCGATGATGTTGAACATCTGGCGGATCCCGTCGTGCTTGTCGCCGACCAGGTAGCCGACGGCCGGTGTCCCGGCGCCGAAGGTGAGCTCGCAGGTGGCGGATGCCTTGATCCCCATCTTGTGCTCGAGCGCGGTGGCGTAGACCCCGTTGCGCGCGCCCAACTCTCCGGTCCGCAGGTCGACGAGGAACTTCGGGACGAGGAAGAGCGACAGCCCCTTGGTCCCCGGTCCCGCCCCCACCGGTCGCGCGAGGACGAGGTGGAAGATGTTGTCGGTGAGATCGTGCTCGCCGGATGTGATGAAGCGCTTGACCCCGGTGATGTGCCAACTGCCGTCCGGCTGCGCTTCCGCCCGGGCCCGCGCGGAGCCGACGTCGGAGCCGGCGTCCGGCTCCGTGAGCACCATGGTGGCGCCCCACCCGTGTTCGATCGCCAGCTCGGCGAAGCGCCGCTGGTCGTCGTTCCCGATCCCCCAGAGGATCGCGCCCCAGGCGTACCCCGACAGGTAGAGGTAGAGGGCCGGATTGGCCCCGAGGAGCAGTTCGGCGATGGCCCAGCGCACCGCGGCAGGGGCTCCCAGACCGCCGAGCTCCTGCGGCAGGTCGACGTGCGTGAACCCGGAGTCGACCATGGCGCGATAGGAGCGCTTGATGTCCTCGTTGAGCGTGACACTGTGGGTCGCCGGATCGAACGTCGGTGGCGTGCGATCGCCGCTCGCGAAGGACTCCCCCCACTCCTGGCTGGCCAGTCGCGCCACCTCATCGAGGATCTCGTGCAGGGTGGCCGCGTCCAACTGCTCGTAGGGCGCCCGCCCGAGCCGCTCCTCGAGGCCGTGCATCTCGAAGACGTTGAACTCGATATCGCGAAGGTTGTGCTTGTAGTGGCCCATGCCGTACTCCTGATACCGGTCGGTAACAAGAGTCTGTCAGACGGGTTACCCGTGAGTACGCACGCAGCGCCGAACGGCGTCATCCGCGACCCCAACGTGGCGCGCGCGCCGGCTGGGCGGACCTCGGGCGGATGACGGGCCACGGCGCTTGGTGCGGGCGAGCGCCGGATTCACCTAGACTTCCGCCTCGTTGCGTCGCTTCGGCGAGCGCAATTACGGCGGTCGTAGCTCAGCTGGTAGAGCGCCGCGTTGTGGTCGCGGATGTCGCGGGTTCGAGTCCCGTCGATCGCCCCAGAAGGGCCCCTCCTCGTGGGGGGCCCTCGTCGTCACTGGGGCCGGTCGCGTCGGGCGTCGGCCGCCGCGGCCGCCTCCCGACTGGGCGTGCGCAGGGTGGTCGCGATGACGACGGCCGAGCAGACGAGGCCCGTCAGTGCCAGGCCCAGGGCGATGGTGCCAAGGCCCGGCAGGTGGGCTGCCCACAGGAGCAGCCCCCCATCGGTGAGCAGCAGGCGCGTGCGAGCGAGGCGCTCGGCGCGATCGTTGCGGTAGCGGACGATCGAGGGCCCGCCGGCGGCCATGGCCGGGAGCAGGTAGCTCAGGCAGCCGAGCAGCACCTGGAGGACGCCGCCGACAGCCACCGTCACGACGAAGGCCGACGCGTGCCCCGCGATCGTCTGCGCATCCGTCGAAGCGGCCACCCGGATCGTGAACGCGACCAACGTGCCCACCAACCAGAGCATGCCCAGCGCGGCCGAGATGGTGGAGAAATGGGACGGCCGCTTGGCGCGGGCCACGACGGACATGGGCGCAAGGGTCACGAGGAAGCCGGCGATGTAGGTGGCCAACCCGAGCACAGCGATCCACTTGAGCGCGAAGGCGAAGGCGAGCGCGGTGACGGCCGCGGCACTCACGATGAGCGGCAGCACCCGACGCGCCAGCTTGGCCGCATTGGGCGCGATCCGCGTGCGCAGCATGGTCGGCCACAGGGTGACGATGGTGCCCAGGATGGGGATCCCGATCCAGCCCAGCAGGTTGAACGAGACATGCGCCAACACCAGCCGCGCTTTCGTTGCGTCGTCGAACTCCACGGCTTCCATGAGCCCACCCAGGAACAACCCACACACGAGCAGGCTGCTGGCGGCGATGTACGCATCCGCCGTGAACGCGTAGGGGCTCGGGAGTGCGCGGACGATCTCACGGCGGATGGCCAGCGCGTGGAGCGACACGGCGATCGCCACGAACACGGCGCCCATGACCGCAACGGCCGGCGCCTCCGTGGTGGCGCCGATGACCACCGCCGCCACTCCCGCGTTGAGCACGACGAGGCGCATGGCCTCGTCCGAGCGGTCAGCCTGCGGGACACGCAGGATCGCACCGGCGAAATGCCAGCTCCAGATGAACAGGGCGTTCGTCACCGCGCCCAGCAGCAGGAAGTGCACCATCAACCAGGTTGCGTCCTTGAGCTGGGCGTGCAGCGCCGCCGCCACCACGGCCGCCGCCAGCCAGGCGAACACCAGTCCGGACACCCTGGTGTGCCAGGCCGCTCGAGGGACCTGGAACCGGCCGGCGTCGTCGTCAGTCATGCCGGCAATTATGCGCGTGCGCCCTGCGGCATCGGGCAGTGACGGGACCCTAGGCTCACCGCATGCAGAGACGCCGTGTCGGGGAGGCCGCCGCCATCGTCGCTGTCGCCGCCATCGTCCGCGGGCCCATCACGAGCATCCCGCCACAGGTCCACTCGCTCACGGCGCAACTGCACCTCAGCAACACCGCCTTCGGCCTGCTCACCACCATCCCCTTGCTCTGCTTCGGCCTCGCGGCGCCGCTCCCCATATCGGCCTTCGCCAAGCGCTACTCACCCGACGCGGCCGTGGTGCTGGCCCTGGGCCTGCTCACGCTCGCGCTGGGGCTGCGCGTCATGGGCGGCGTTCCGGGGCTCTTCGTCGGCACCACCCTGGTCGGTGTGAGCATCGGCGTGCTCAATGTCATGGCGCCTGCCATCATCCGCCGGGACTTCCACCGCCAACTCACGTTGATGACGCCGGTCTACACCTCGGTGCTCGGCATCATGGCGAGCGCCGGCGCCTGGCTGTCGATCCCGCTTTCGGAGGTGACCACCCACGACTGGCGCGGCGGCACCGCGCCCTGGGCCATCCTCAGCCTGCTCGCGCTGCTCGTCTGGCTGCCCGCGGTGCAGCGCAGCGAGCACGATCGGACGGCGGCCCGGGCCGAGGCGCAGCCACTGCGCACCCTGCTGCACAGCCGCACGGCCTGGTACGTCACCATGCACATGAGCATCCAGTCGATGGTGTTCTACTCGTGCATCGCCTGGGTGCCCAAGATCATGCAGGACTGGGGCCACAGCGAGGCGAGCGCCGGTTCCCTGCTCGGCTACACGACCATGGTGGGCTTCGCATTCACGGTGATCGTCCCCTTCGCGGTGGGCCGTGGCCACGACCAGCGGATGTCGGTCGCCATCACCGCCGTCCTGCCGGCCATCGGGTACGCGGGGTTGGCCATCGGCCACGGCGCGTGGGTCCTCGTCTTCCTCACCCTCGCGGGCGTGGGACACGCGGCCATCGCCCCAGCGCTCGTGCTCATCGGGCTGCGCGCCCCGACGGTGTCCCAGACCGCACAGCTCTCCGCCATGGCCCAGGGCATCGGTTATGGGCTCGGCGCCTTCGTGCCCGTGCTGCTCGGCGGGCTGCATGACGCCACGCATTCCTGGACGGCTCCGCTCAGCGTGCTGGTCGCCGTGAACATCGCGCAGTTCTGGTTCGGGATGAAGGCCGCGCGCATCCACGAGTGAGCTCACCACCAACATCCACCGGAGGAGTCCCCATGGCCGGCATCGCCGAACGAGGGAAGCGTTCGATCACCAGGCGGATCCGCTTCCGCGACAGGTCACCCTGGCCGCTGCACCCGGCCGCCTTGGGGCGCGAGACCGTGCAGTTGCCGAACGGCGGGACGCTGCGGCTGGCGGCGCTGAACGGCCACCCCACGCTCACCGGCGAGGCCCTGCTCACGATGCTGCAGGCGATTCCCGGCGCGCTCCGCTCGTCCGGCCCCTCGGTGCGGTCCCGCCTGCCCTTCGCTGTGACGGTGTTCGCGCGCAGCCCCATGCCCATTCGCGACATCCGCCCGCTGCTCCCCTACAACCCACGCGCCCAGGAACTGGCGTTCCTGCTCGAGGCCACGTCCACGCCCGGGCTGTCGCTCGTGGTGTCGTTCCTCGATCGGGACGGCGTCGAGCTGTCGCGCGCGATGCGCAACGCCGGGGACGGGACACCGGTCCCGGTGCCCACCGACGCCCTGCACATCCGCATCGGACTCCGTCTCCCAGCCGGTGCGTCCGCGCGTGTCCATCGGCTGACGCTCGGTCAGCGGGCGGGCGGACTGGACGTGTTCCCCGCGAAGTCCGACGTCATGCTGCTGACGAACGGGTACCCGGCCGCGGACGACCTCTACCGGAACGCCTTCCTCCATGCGCGGGCAAGGGGCTACCTCGAGCACGGCCGGGCCGTCGATGTCGTGGTCTATCGGCGAGGCGAGCCGGACAGGGCCCGCCAGTTCGAGGGTATCGATGTCGTGACCATGTCCGACGAGTCACTGCCCCTGGCGCTCGACGCCCATCGACAGGTGTTCGTGCACTTCCTGAACCGGGCCATGTGGGAAGCCCTGGCGCCGCGGCTGGACGCGCTGCGCGTCACTGTCTGGATCCACGGGTACGAGATCCAGCCCTGGACCCGACGCGCATTCGCCGTGATGACCGATGCGGAACGCGAGGCGGCCCAGGCGGCCAGTGCGGAGCGCGAGGCGCTGTGGTCAGAGGTGCTCCGCCGGGACCATGCGAACCTCTCCTTCGTCTTCGTGTCGCAGACGCTCCGCCGCATGGTGGAGGAGGACTACGGCGTAGCCCTGACCGGTGAGCGCCATCATGTGATCAACAACCCCATCGATGTCCAGCACTTCGCCTTCAACGCCAAGGACCCGGAGCAGCGCCTGCGTGTGCTCTCCATCCGCCCCTTCGCCAGCCGCGTGTACGCGAATGACCTCACCGTGGCGGCGATCCTCGCGTTGTCGACAGCGCCGGAGTTCGACCGGATGCGCTTCCGCATCGTCGGTGACGGTCCGCTCTTCGACGACACCGTGGCACCGCTGCGCGCGTTCCCCAACGTGCAGCTCGACCGGCACTTCATCAACGCCGATGAGATCGCCGCGCTGCACCGCGACCACGGCATCTTCCTGTGCCCCAGCCGCATGGATTCCCAAGGGGTCTCGCGCGATGAGGCGATGTCGTCGGGCCTGGTACCGGTGACGAGTGCCGTCGCCGCCATCCCAGAGTTCGTCGACGACGCATGCGGCATCCTGGCCGCGCCCGAGTCCAGCGACGGGCTCGCCGCCGGCATCCTGCGTCTGGTGCGCGATCCGGAGGCCTTCAGCCGGATGTCCGCCGCGGCCGCCGCGCGAGTCCGTTCCGACCGCAGCGCCGAGAGCGTGCTGCGGGCCGAGCTCGCGCTGCTCGACGCCGGGATCTGAACGGCCCGGGCCGCGCCGGATCCCGGCTGCCAGCAAGCGGGCGCGTAGCACAACCCCAGCACCGCACGCGCCAATTCCGGTGGAAATGCTGCACGAATGGGCCACGAATTCGTCATGTTCGCGAGGGCCATTGGTCACGTCGCGGCGAAAAGGACATTGCGCCAGAATTCATACGTGTTCCAGTCGAGAATCCATGGCCGCGGTGGGCAGGGCGTCGTCACCGCAGCGGAGTTGCTCAGCGTCGCAGCGTTTTACGACGGCAAGTACGCCCAAGCCTTCCCGAGCTTCGGCTCCGAGCGAACCGGCGCGCCGGTTGTCGCCTACGCGCGCTTCGATGACAAGCCGATCCGCCTGCGGGAACCGGTGCTGGTGCCGCAGGCGCTGATCATCCAGGACCCGACCATGCTCCACCAGGTCGACGTGTTCTCCGGTGTCACCGATGACGCATACATCCTCATCAACACCAAGAAGACCTGGGAGGAACTCGGCATCGAGTCACTCCAGCACTCCGCGTTCGAGTACCGGAGGCTGACGGTGCCGGCGTCCGACTACGCCCTGAAGTACGTGGGCCGTCCCCTCCCCAACGCCGCCCTGCTCGGCGGCTACGCCGCCGCCACCCGCCAGGTGGCCCTGGAGTCAGTGGTCCGCGCCATCGAGGAGCGCTTCCCGCCGAAGATCGCCGAGGGCAACATCCGGGCGGCTCGCGAGGCGTTCGACTACGTACGCGCACAGAAGGTGGAGGCAATGGCTCATGCGTAAGCAGATCGAGGGTTCCCAGGCAATCGCGCGGGCGGTGGCCACCTGCCGCCCCGGCGTCATCTGCGCCTATCCCATCTCGCCCCAGACCCACATCGTGGAGGCGCTCGACGACATCGTCCGCAAGGGCGGCATCGAGCACTGCGAGTTCCTGAACGTGGAGTCCGAGTTCGGCGCCATGTCGGTCGCCATCGGCTCCTCGGCCACCGGCTCGCGCACCTACACGGCAACCGCCAGCCAGGGCCTGCTGTACATGGTGGAGGCCGTCTACAACGCCTCGGGGCTCGGCCTGCCGATCGTCATGACGGTGGCCAACCGCGCCATCGGCGCCCCCATCAACATCTGGAACGACCACACGGACGCCATGAGCCAGCGCGACTCCGGCTGGATCCAGTTGTACGCCCAGGACAACCAGGCGGCAGCCGACCTGCACGTGTTCGCCTTCCGCTTGGCGGAACTCGTCTCCATGCCGGTCATGGTCTGCATGGACGGCTTCGTGCTCACGCATGCCATGGAGCAGATCGACGTGCCGGAGCAGGCCCAGAGCGATGCCTTCCTCACCGCTTTCGTGCCGCGACAGAAGCTCGACGTGGAGAACCCGGTGTCGATCGGCGCCATGGTGGGGCCGGAGGCATTCACCGAGGTGCGTTGGCTGGCCCATCACAAGCAGCTCGAGGCGCTGGCCGCCATCCCCGGCCTCTCGGAGGAGTTCAGCCGGGCCTTCGGGCGCCGTGCGGGCGGCCCCAACGACTACATGGGCCTAGTCACCGATTACGGCACGGAGGGTGCGGACACGGTCGTCGTGGCACTCGGCGCCACCATCGGCACCCTCGAGGACGTCATCGACGAGATGCGGGAGCAGGGGACGTCGATCGGGGTCCTCGGCATCACCTCGTACCGGCCGTTCCCCACGGCCGCCATCCGCGAGAAGTTGCAGCACGCCAAGCGGGTCGTGGTCCTCGAGCGGGCCTTCGCGGTGGGCATCGGCGGTGTCGTCGACTCCGACATCCGCATGGCCCTGCAGGGCCTCGACATCCCCCAGAACACGGTGGTCGCCGGGCTCGGCGGCCGCGCCATCACGCGTGCTTCGCTGCACGACATCCTCCGGAAGTCCATCGCCGGCGAGGCCGAGGCGTTGACGTTCCTGGATCTCAACGAAGGGATGATCCCGGCATGACCGTGACGCCACTCAAGTTCTACCAGGTCGGTTCGTTCGCGGTCGGCAATCGACTGCTCACCGACGAGGAGCGCTCGGAGCAGTCGAACCCGAACCGGGTCAACGCGCTGACCTCCGGGCACCGTGCATGCCAGGGCTGCGGCGAGGCGCTTGGCGCGCGGTACGTGCTCGACACCGCCATGGCGGTCACCGGCGGCAAGGTGATGGCGGTCAACGCCACCGGCTGCCTCGAGGTCTTCTCCACCCCGTACCCGGAGACGTCATGGCGCATCCCCTGGCTGCACTCGCTGTTCGGGAACGCGGCCGCGGTGGCTTCGGGCGTCGCAGCGTCCCTGAAGGCGCAGGGCAAGACCGACATCCGCGTCATCGCCCAGGGCGGCGACGGCGGCACCGTCGACATCGGCTTCGGCCCGCTCTCCGGCATGTGGGAGCGCAACGACGACGTCCTCTACGTCTGCTACGACAACGAGGCCTACATGAACACGGGCGTCCAGCGCTCGGGTGCGACGCCGCCGGCGGCCCGCACGAACACCTCACACGCGTCGGGTGCCGAACCTGGCGCCTACTTCAACCAGGGCAAGTTCCTGCCGCTCATCGCCATGGCGCACCACATCCCCTACGTGGCGACGGCGACGGTGGCGGACCTGCATGACCTGGAGGCCAAGGTCAAGAAGGCCATGACCTACCGCGGTGCGCGCTACCTGCACGTGCTCGTGCCCTGCCCGCTCGGATGGGGATCCCGCTCCGACGAGACCATCCAGTTGTCGCGCGCGGCCGTCGAGTCGGGATTCTTCCCGGTGTTCGAGGCCGAGTACGGCGAGATGAAGTCGAGCACGAAGATCCGGCGCCGCATTCCGGTCGAGGAGTACCTGAAGCCGCAGAAGCGCTACGCGCACCTCTTCGGCCCCAAGGGCCGTCCCGACATCGTCGAGAAACTGCAGCGGATCGCTGACAACAACATCACGAAGTACAACCTGATCGCGGAAGGCCAGGAGCAGTAATGGCGCAGAAGCCCTTTGCCATCACCCTCGACGTCGGTTCGTCCTTGGCGAACAAGACGGGTACCTGGCGCACGGAACGCCCGGTGTACGTCCACCGGCTCCCTCCCTGCAACGACGCCTGCCCGGCGGGCGAGGACGTGCAGGGCTGGCTCTACCAGGCGGAGGACGGCAACTACGAGTCCGCCTGGCGCCACCTCACGCAGAACAATCCGCTGCCCGCCATCATGGGCCGTGTCTGCTACCACCCCTGTCAGACCGCGTGCAACCGCGGCCAGGTCGATGAGACCGTCGGCATCAACTCTGTGGAGCGCTTCCTCGGCGACGAAGCGTTGAAGCAGGGCTGGAAGTTCGAGAAGCCCGCGGTGTCGTCCGGCAAGCGCGTACTCGTCGTCGGCTCCGGGCCCTCCGGTCTCTCGGCCGCGTACCACCTGGCCAAGCTCGGCCATGCGGTCACCATCCGGGAGAGCGCGGAGCAACCCGGCGGCATGATGCGCTACGGCATCCCGTCCTACCGGCTCCCCCGCGACATCATCGACGCGGAGATCGCGCGCATCGCCGACCTCGGGGTCACCATCGAGTGCAACGCCAAGGTCACGGATGTCCCCGCAGCCTTCGCGGAGGGATTCGACGCGCTCTTCCTCGCGGTCGGTGCCCACCTCGGCAAGCGCGCATACATCCCCGCGGGTGAGTCGGCGCGGATCCTGGACGCCGTCGCCCTGCTCAAGGACACGGAGAGCGGCGAACCGCCGATGCTCGGCAAGCGCGTCATCGTGTACGGCGGCGGCAACACCGCCATGGACGCGGCCCGCACCGCCAAGCGACTGGGCGCGACCGAGGCCATCGTCGTGTACCGCCGCACGCGCGACAAGGCGCCAGCGCACGACATCGAGATCACCGAGGCCCTTGAAGAGGGCATCAAGATGCACTGGCTGTCCACCATCAAGCATGTCGACAGCGGCGCGGTGCAGATCGAGAAGATGGAACTCGACGAGAAGGGCTTCCCGCAGCCGACCGGCGAGTTCGACATGCTGGAGGCGGACTCCGTCGTCCTGGCCCTGGGCCAGGAGGCCGATCTCTCGCTGCTCAACGACCTGCCCGGCGTCGTCATCGACGACGGCGTGGTGTCCGTCGGCGAGAACCTCATGACCGGCTACGCGGGCGTGTTCGCCGGTGGCGACATGGTGCCGGGCGAGCGCACGGTCACCAACGGCGTGGGTCACGGCAAGCTCGCTGCCCGCAACATCGACATGTGGCTGCGCGGCGAGGAGTGGGTGCACCCCTTCCGCCCGAACCTGGCCTCCTTCGACCGCCTGAACACCTGGTACTACTCGGACGCCGAGAAGACCCAACGACCGCGCCTCGACGTGGCACGTCGGTCGGACACCTTCGATGAGGTGGTGCAGGGGCTGACCGCGGACAACGCGCTGTATGAGGCGCGCCGATGCATGTCCTGCGGCAACTGCTTCAACTGCGACAACTGCTTCGGCGTCTGCCCGGACAACGCGGTCATCAAGCACGCCGACGGGACCTACGAGTTCAACCTCGACTTCTGCAAGGGTTGCGGGCTGTGCGCTCACGAGTGCCCCTGCGGCGCCATCGACATGGAGATGGAACTCACCTAGCAGTCCTGCGGCTCCCACCGCGACCACCGGGAAGGGGCGTGTGTCCGCTGCTCAGGCAGTGGACACACGCCCCTTCCCCGTTTCGGGCCCGGTGGTCAGCCGGTGACCGCGGACCCGTCGGCCTCGCTCAGCAGCCTGAACCAGCGCTCGGCAGCGAGGTCGTGACCCCACGCGGCAACGGCCGCGTCGAACAGGCGGCTGAGCGCATCGCGGTCGTCGTTCAACTCCGCGGTCCGCACCATGTCACTCCAGGCGGCTTCGTCCATGTCACGAGTATGCGCCGTCGCGCCCTCCACTGCAGTCCCCCCGCGCACAAATCCGCACCCGGTGGCCCCGCGTTCTGGAGCATGGGCGGTGTCGCGTCAGTAGCCGAAGTCCTCGGGCTCGCTGATGCTCGAGGGACCGGCGGGACGCCGGTCGGTCGCCCAGGCGCGCATGGCATCCGCGAACACGTTCAAGGGCAGGGCCCCGTTGGCCAGCACCATGTCGTGGAAGGCGCGCAGGTCGAATCCGCTGCCGGCGAGCCGCCGGCACTCCGCGCGCATGCGCTCGATCTCGAGACGACCGGTCATGTACGACAGGGCCTGGCCCGGGAAGGCGATGTAGCGATCGATCTCCGCCTCAGCATCGATGCGCGCGATGGGGCAGGCCGACAGCAGGAACTCGAGTGCCTGCTCCCGTGTCCACCCCATGGCATGCATGCCGGTATCCACGACCAGTCGGGCGGCGCGCCAGGCATCGGCGGAGAGCATGCCCAGGCGTTGGAGGTCGGACGAGTACAACCCCATCTCGTCGGCCAGGCGCTCGGAGTACAGACCCCAGCCCTCGGCATAGGCCGTGAACATCGTGAGGCGCCGGATCAGGGGCAGGTTGTCCATCTCCTGGGCGATGCAGATCTGGAAGTGATGACCGGGTACCGCCTCATGGAAGGCCACGGACTCGAGGTCGAAGGACGTGCGCTCCTCCGGCTTCCAGGTGTTCTGGAAGTAGGTGCCCTTGCGGGATCCGTCGAGCGCGGGTGGCATGTAGTACGCCGGCGCGGAGCCCTCAGCCTCGAGATCCGGAACCTCCTGGAGCAGGCAGATGTCCTTGGGCAGCCGACCGAACCACTTGGGCGCCTAAGCCTCGGCGCGTCGGACGGCGACCTCGGCCGCGGCCAGGATCTCGGGGCGTGTGTGCCAGCGCACTTCCGGGGCGGAGTTGAGGTGCACGAACAGCTTCGCCGGGTCATCGATCCCGAAGACCCGGGATCCGAGGACGCGGAACTCCTCCCGCACCTTGGCGACCTGCCGGCGTCCCACCTCGTGGAGCTCGGCGGCGGTGCGCTTGGTGGTCGTGTGCGCCTGGACGAGCGCCTCGTAGCGATCGAGGCCTTGCGGCAGGTGGCAGAGCCCGACGTGTTCCTTGTCCCGGGCCGTGGGCAGCACGTCGGCGAGGAGCACGTCGCGGTAGGCGGCGAAGGCGGGCCGCACGGTGTCCCGCAGGATGGCCGTGACCTCCGCCCGCCAGGTCTCGGCCTCCGTGAACCCCTCGGGTAGCGGCAGCAGGAGCGGGTCCTCCGGTGAGGCGAGGTACCGGTCGATCTGGTTGGCCGTGTTGGTGACGAGGTGCGCCACCGGGGTGAGGCCGCGCCGGCGTCCCTTGGCGAGCCGGTCCAACGACTGCTGCAGGTAGCGCGGGATCTCGCGCAGCCGGTCGACGTAGGCCCAGGCCTCAGACCCGTTGGTGAGCGTGACCATGCGCAGATAGGCGAGCAGCATGGAGGTCGGTGACACCGGGAAGTCCGAGAGCGTGTACTCCTCCTGCCCGGCGATGTCGTAGTTGTCGAGGTTGTTGAGCACAGCGAGCACGACCGCCCGGGTCAGCTGCTCCTGGTCTCCGAGCGAGTCGGCGCCGATGTCGAGGGCCCGTTTGCGCAGGGTGTGGCGGCGCTCGCGGAACACCTCCTCGGCGTGGCTGCTCAGGTCGGCCAGCCCGCGGTCGTACTCACGGAAGCCCGTGAGGGTGGCCTCAAGCGGGTCGCGGTCCCACAGGAAGGCGACGAGGTCGTCGGCTATCGCGTTCAAGGTGTCGTTGGGCACGGCCCAACCGTAGGACAAGGCCCGGATTTTTGCCCCTAGGTGACGCTCCGCTATCATTGGGTTTCGCGCACCGCTAGCTCAACTGGCAGAGCAGCTGACTCTTAATCAGCGGGTTGTAGGTTCAAGTCCTACGCGGTGTACTGACGGAAACCCCTTGCAGATGCAGGGGGTTTCCCATTTCCGGGCCGCTTCGAGCGGCCCCGCGAGGGCGGCCCCGCGTCAGCCCCAGCCCAGTTCATGCAGACGGTCGTCGTCGATCCCGAAATGGTGTGCCACCTCATGGACGACGGTGACCCGGACCTCCTGCACCACCTGCTCACGGGTGGAGCACACGCGCAGGATGGGATTCCGGAAGATGCTGATCCGGTCCGGCAGCAGGTGGGCGCCCATGTAGTCGTGGCCGCGCTGGGTGAGCGGGATCCCCTCGTACAGGCCCAGCAGGTGCGGCTCGCCGGGGGGCGGCTCGTCCACGACGATCACGATGGCGTTGTCGATGAGGTCGAGCAGCTCCTCCGGGATGCTGTCGAGCGCCTCCCCCACCAGGCGCTCGAACTCCGCCAGCCCGACGTCCATCACCCGCCCACCGCCGCGCGCGCCAGGCAGGCGCCCACCAGCACGTCGAGGTCGATCGGCTCGCCCATGCTCCGCAGCGTAGTTCGCGTCGCTGGGGGCGCCTCTACCGCCGGACGCGCCTACGCTCGGCCCATGAGCAGCATTCCCGGTCGCAGCGCCAGTGCCCTGTTGGTCATCGACGTCCAGACAGGCGTCGTCGCCAACGCCCACAAGCGCGATGAGACGATCGCCAACATCCAGGAACTCGTGAACGGCGCCCGCCGGCACCACGTACCCGTCATCTGGGTGCAGCACTCCGACGAGGGAATGCCCATTGGCAGCGCGGACTGGCAGCTCGTCGACGAGTTGTCACCGCAAGCGCAGGAACCGTTGGTGCGCAAGGAGTTTCGCAGTTCCTTCGAAGGCACGGACCTGGAGTCCCTGCTCGCCGAGCGACGGGTCGGGCATCTGGTCGTGAGCGGAGCCCAATCGGAGTTCTGCGTGCGCCACACCATCACGGCCGCCCTCGAGCGTGGCTACGACGTGACGCTCGTCGCGGACGCGCATACGACCGAGGACACGTCCTGGGACGGACGGGAACTGCCGGCGCAGGACATCATCGACGACCAGAACCGCGCCTGCTGGCAGTACGAACTGCCCGGGCGATCCTGCACGCTCACCACGACGGAGGACGCCTTCGCGGCCGTCTCCCTGTAGTGCTCAGACGGCAATCGGGAATCGGTAGGTGAGGCAGAGGCCCCCGAGTTCGCTCGGGGACATCACGACCGATCCGCCGAGTTCCGCCATCACCGCCGCGATGATGCTCATGCCCAGTCCCGAGCCGCCACTGGCGCGGGTCCGGGACTTGTCGAAGCGCTGGAAGTGCGCCATGCCCCGCTCGTACATCTCGGGGGGCAGGCCCGGGCCACCGTCCTCGACCCGCAGGATGGCCACGCCCTCCGCCCGTTGCAGCGTCACATGCACCGGAGCACCCTCGTCGGTGTGCCGTCGGATGTTGGCGAACGCGTTCCCCACCGCCCGATGCAGATGTGAGGGGATCGCGCGCACCAGTACGTGGCCCTCGATCGAGCTGGTGACAACCCGACCCGGCTGCAGTTCCCGGAGGTCGCCCACGGCCACCCGCACCAGACCGGTGAGGTCGAGCGTCTCCTGCGATTCCGGCACCGGCGTTCCGATCTCCGCCAGCAGCAGGAGGTCGTTCACCAGGCCCTCCATGCGCAGCGCCTCCGCGCGCATGCGGAGCAGGGCACGCTCCCGTTGCGCCGGCTCCACGTCCCGTTCCAACAGCTCCAGGTAGCCCTTGATCACCGTGAGTGGCGTGCGCAACTCATGGGAGGCGTCACCCAGGAACTCCTGCATGCGTTGGTTGGTCGCCTGCTCCATCTGCACGGTCGCGCGCAGTGACAGCACCATGCGCTCCAGGGACTGGGCCAGCAGGCTCACCTCAGCGGAGGAGGCGCGATCCGGCACCTGCACGGTGGTCGCACCGGACGCGATGAGGGAGGCCACCTCCACCAGTCGCTCGATCTCATTGACGTCCCGGCGCACCAGTCGCCGGATGACAAGCCCCATGAACAGGCTCAGGATCACCCAGAAGGTGGCCAGTGACACCACGCCGGACTTGGTCTGGCTGTCGATGTCCGCGATCGACGCCGCCACCAGCAGGGTCTCGCCGTTCTTCAACTGCACGGCGGACATGCGGAAACCCTGGGCGCTGCTGAGCGGTCCGCGCAGCGCAGCGGACTGCAGCCCGACGTCCGGGACCGGGATGCTCAGGTCGGGCAGGTCCCGCAGCCAGGTGAAGTCACTGCCCTTGGCCACGAATCCCACCGCCACCGCGATGGGGCTCTGCTCCGCGGCGAACAGGCCAGCTGCGATCTGGTCCGACTTGCTCGCCGTCACCTGCGCCGTGACGGACTGCAGGGTCTGGTCCACGGCGACCAGTTTCGACGATCGCACCTCCGAGATGGCCACCCCACCCAGCAGCAGCGTCCCCGCGGATGTCACGACCACGATGGCGGTCGTGAGGCGGGTCCGCAGCTTCACTCGGCCTCGATCTGGAACCCAACTCCGCGAATCGTCTTGATCCCCGCGAAGCTGTCGTCGTGCAACTTACGACGCAGGTAGGAGACATAGGTGTCGACGACCGAGGTGTCCGTCTCGAAGTCGATGCCCCATACCTGGCGCAGCAACTCGCTGCGTGTGACGACCCGGGCCTGGTGCTGCAGGAGGTACTCCAGCAGCCGGAACTCGGTGGGTGACATCTCGACGACCTCGCCCTGGCGCTTCACGCGGTGCACGCGGGCATCGAGTTCGACCGGTCCGCATCGGAGCACGGTGGCGGGTTCGTCGACCGCGGACGTGCGCCGCAGCACCGCGGCGACACGGAGCAGGAGCTCCTCGAGGCCGAAGGGCTTGCGCACGTAGTCGTCCGCGCCCAACTGGAGGCCGTGGGTCACGTCGATGCGGTCACCTCGGGCCGAGAGCATGATGACGGGCGTGCTGAGGCCGCGCTCGCGCACCTTGGTGAGGAACTCGAAGCCGTCCATGCCCGGCATGTTCACGTCGACGATCATGAGATCGGGCTGGGTGTGGCGAAGGATGAGCAGCGCCTCCTGCCCGTCCACGGCCTCCACGGCGTCGTAGCCGCCCAGCCGCAGGGCATCGCTGATGAGCTCCCGGACCCCGGGCTCGTCATCGATGATCATCACTAGTGGCTTCACATGCCTATTCCACCGTGAATCCGCTGACTCGCAAGCCATGCCCAGCGATGTCAGCGCCGTTTCGCAGTCTTTTCACAGCCGGATGTGTGCACAATTCACCTGTGATCACGCGGGTGAGGCGGCTCAGTGCGGCCGGTGCGGGGATCGTCGCCGTCATGGCGATGGTCCCCTCGCCCGTATTCGCCCTCGATCGCGCCGCGCCGGTGCCTGCCGTCATGGCCAAGAAGGTCTTCCCCGACGACCTGTTCGCCGTCGCCGCGGCGAGGGCCAATCCCCAGCCGGGTCGCAGCGACACCGGCAACGGGAGGCACTCCTCGAAGGTCACCGACTCCGAGTTGCGGGTCGCCCTCGACGCCTGGCAGTTGGCGAACCGCACCTACAAGGCCGCGCTGGCCGTGCGAGCCGCCGCCGTGGTGAAGATCAATGAGACCTTCACTGCCCGGGTGAAGCACGCCAAGGCCGACCTCGAGGCGGTCAGGTCACAGGCCAACACCCCCGCCGCCAAGAGTGCCGCCGCTGCCCGCTTCGCGGACGCGGTGAGCGTCGCCTCCGCCATCCGGCAGGCCGCGCTCGATTCCCTCCCGCCCCTGCCCCCTTCGCCTGGTCCCAAGCCGACCCTGCGGAGCCTTGCCACGTTGCGGCAGCAGGCAGCTGCGGCGGCCGGCCCTTTCGCAGGCTGAGTCCCGCGGCGAAGGGCCACCGCTCCTCGCCCGCCGCACGCACGCACCCGTCCGACTGATCTTCGCGCACGCTCACGCGCGCTCCACCATGGCTCAAGTAGCGTCGTCGCAACAGCGACTGGAGAGACCGTGACCGCCGACCTCATCTACCTGACCCGAGCCGAAGTCCGAGCCGTCATGCCGGACTGGATCACCCAGATCGATGTCGCCGAGCAGACCTACGTCGACCTCGCCGGCGGGGGCATCGAGATGCCACCGAAGCCCGGCATCCATCCGCGCAAGGACGCCTTCATCCACGCCATGCCCGCCTGGATCGAGCGCTCCGACGTGGCAGCGATCAAGTGGGTGTCGGGCTACCCGACGAACAAGGCACTCGGCATCCCCTACATCAATGGCCTGCTCATCCTGAACGAGGCGGCCACCGGCGTGCCCATCGCAGTCATGGACTGCGTCGAGATCACCGCCGCCCGCACCGCGGCCGCCAGCGGCGTGTGCGTCCGCCGTTGGGCTCCCGCCGGGTGGTCCCGCGCCGCGATCCTCGGCTCCGGCGAGCAGGGCAACTACCACGCCGACATGCTGCGGGCCCTGAACCCCGACGTGCACATCGTCGCCTACGACCCGGACCCGCAGCGTGCGGCCGCGCTCCGCGGTTGCAGCGAGGTCGCCACCACCGTCGAGCAGGCGGTGGCCGACGCGGACATCGTCATCTCAGCGGCACCGATCGTGAAGGATCCGCAACCGGCGCTCCTGCCCGGCATGCTCAAGGCCAGGCACCTGCTGCTCCCCATCGACTTCGACGCGGTGGTCGCCAAGGACTGCATCGACGGCGCGGAGGTATTCCTCACCGATCACGTCGGGCAGTTCGAGCACTACCGCTCCCTCGGGCACTTCCAGGGGTGGCGCGCCCCGCAGGCGTCCGTCGGCGATCGCGTGCGCGAGCCCGGCACCGCCGATCGCGTGGTGTGCTGCAATCTGGGCGTGGGGGCGCTGGACGCCGCTTTCGCGGCCGTGGTCGATGAGGCTGCGCGCCGGCAGGGCATGGGGACCACACTCGGGCGCTGAGCCGGCACCGGCTGCGGGCGGCCGCGGCGGCACCTGGGGGCGCAGTCAGTCGAAGGAGTAGGGCTGGCCGGTGTTCTCGAGCACGGAGCGCCATAGGTCGCCGTCCGGATGCACCATGCTCGTGCGGCTCACCACCAGCGGGATCGGCAGGTGGACGAAGCGACGACGGAAGCGCCCGACGACCACCTCCGTCTTGCCCGCCATGGCGGCATGGACCGCGGCCTGCGCGAGCTGGATGCAGTAGACGCTGTCGTAGGCGTTGGCGGCAACCGTGCGGATGGCGTAACTGGGATCGATGTAGCGCAGCGCGATCTCAACGCCCCGTTCCTCGAAATAGGACTTCACGCGTCGGCGCAGCAGGCCCCCGATGTCGGCGAGCACCTTGTTGCCCGAGGCGTCGGTGCCGAGGTCGCCCTCGACGTGCTCCTGCCCCGCGCCTTCGGCGATGACGACGACGGCATGGCCCTGGGCCTTGAGGCAGGCATCGATGTAGGCGAGCAGCCCGCCCTCCCCCTCGATGGCGAAGGGCACCTCGGGGATGAGGACGACGTCCGCGGACGTGTCGGCGAGTGCCGCGTGGCTCGCGATGAAGCCCGAGTAGCGCCCCATCAGCTTGATCAGGCTGATGCCATTGGGTGCTGCGGTGGCCTCGACGTAGCCGGCGCGGATGGCGTGCGCCGCCTCGCCGAAGGCGGTCATGAAGCCGAAGCTCTGGTCGATGTACGGGATGTCGTTGTCGATCGTCTTGGGAACGCAGACCACTGCCACCTTCAGACCCCGCGTCCGCACCACGTCCGCGATCGCCTGGGCGCCGCGCATGGTGCCGTCGCCACCGATGACGAAGAGCACACCGATGCCCTCGCGCTCCAGGCAGTCGACGATGGCCTCGGGGTCCTGGTTGCCACGCGAGGTGCCGAGCACGGTGCCGCCCATGCCGCGCAGCGGCTGCACGTCGATGCTGCCCAGGTCCATGGTGTCGTGGCCGTACGCCGCGATGAAGCCCTGGTAGCCGTTGCGGAAGCCGGTGATGTGCTTGACGCCGTACAGCGCCTTGAGTTCCTGCACGAGACCGGCGATGACGTTGTTGAGTCCCGGGCAGAGACCGCCGCAGGTGACGATGCCGACGCGCAGCTTCGTGGGATCGAAGTAGATCTTCTCGCGTGCGCCAGCCAACTCGAATCCCGGCAGCGGCTTCCCCGACGCGAGCGAGGCCGTCATGGCGTCAGCCATGTCGTCGAAGAGCACCCGGACGTCGTCAGCCACGAAACGCGGGGACTCGCCCTCCAAGCGGGCACGCCCGCTCAGTGGTGAGTCGATGCGGGCAGTACCGAGGGTCTGGATCTCAGCGATTTCCACCATGGTCCGATTGTGTCAGTGATGCTCCACCGGACGACAGGGCAGCAGGGCCAGGAGGCTTGCGCTCAGGCGTGTGCTTCCGAACTGTGCTCGTGGTCCAACTTCGCGATCTCGGCGCGCACCACGTCCATGTCGAGTGCCTCGACCTGGCTGATGAGGTCCTCGAGGGCAGGCGCAGGCAGGGCACCGGCCTCGTTGTAGAGGAGGATGCCGTCGCGGAACATCATGAGCGTCGGAATGGACGAGACGCCGAGGGCACCGGCCAGTTGCTGCTCGGCCTCGGTGTCGACCTTGGCGAAGGTGACGTGCGGACGCGCCTCGGAGGCGGCGTCGTACACCGGTGCGAACATGCGACAGGGACCGCACCACGCGGCCCACAGGTCCACAAGGACAATGCCCTCGCCGAGAACCGTCGACTCGAAGGTCTCCATCGTGAGGTTCACTGTTGCCATCATTGCCTCCCAGCAGTGTCGCCAAGGATAACGGGTACCCCGGCGGGTATATTCCCGCGCCCCGCGGTGCGGCGTACGTTGCAGGCATGACGAAGCAGCTGCTCGTGGGCGAACCGGCGCCCGACTTCAACCTCACCGATGCCGATGGCCGGGCGGTCTCGCTGGGCGACCAGCGCGGGCGTCGCGTCATCGTGTACTTCTACCCCGCCGCCGGCACGCCTGGCTGCACGACTGAGGCCTGTGACTTCCGGGACCATCACCAGCGCCTGCTGGATGCCGGCTACGTCGTACTCGGGATCTCGCCAGACCATCGAGACGCGCTCAACAAGTTCAAGACGGACAACCATCTGCCGTTCCCGCTGTTGAGTGACCCCGACAAGGCGGTCCACGAGGCGTACGGCACCTGGGGTGAGAAGCAGATGTACGGGCGCACCTCGATCGGTGTCATCCGCTCCACCTTCATCGTGGACGCCGACGGCCGCCTGGAGCGCGTGATGTACGGCCACAAGGCCACTGGGCACGTCGCGCGGCTGGTGCGCGACCTCGAGGTCTGAGGCCCACCGACGGGCAACAAGAAGCGGCCGCGAATCTCTTCACGGCCGCTTCATCTGTTGTCTACCGGAATCGTCATCTGCCTCATTTCCTAGACGGTTGCGGGGGCAAGTTCGGCACTCGTACCGGCCTCAACACTTTGTGATCGTATGCGCCTGAAGCGTCTGATCCTTTCGCCATTGGGACGAACCGAACACGAACAGGGTGCGCTCGAAAACCCTTTGCTGTCAAGCAATAACTCGGCGTGTCGGATATTCCCAGAATGCGCGGACGGGGTCCTCAAGACCGCTCGCCGCGGCGGCCGTGCGCCTGGCGTCAGCGACGCGAGCCCGCCGCTACCTTCGCCGCAGCGATCTCCGCGGCCAGCGCGGCCACGGCCGACCGCTTCACCAGGTCGGCAGCCGCCTGATCCCATTTGCCGCTGAACCAGGCGCAGTCGAGACCGAACGCGATCATGCGCGACAGGATGACCGCCCGTCGTTCCTGCACCTGCACACTGTCGTGTGGGAACAGGGGAGAGAGCAGTCCCGCGACACCGCGCGCATACTCCTGCTCGAGCTGCCAGGCACGGGCCCACAACTCGGGCGTCCCGGCACACGCGGACCAGATCGCCCCACCGCTCGAGTCCTCGCGCCACATCGCGATCAGTGCGTCGAGGTACGCCTCCCACCAGGCCCACCAGGCCTCATCGTCGACGGGCGCCGGACTGGTCGCATCGAGCAGGTGGTTCATGGGAACGAGCGAGCGCTTGGCCAACTCGAGCACGATGGAATGCTTGTTCGGGAAGAACTGGTAAACGCTCCCGACGGGGATGCCCGCAACCTTGGCGATGCGCTGCGTCGAGAGGGGCTCCACCCCGTCGTTCTCGATGATCTCGCGGGCCGCGACCAGGATCGCCTCGACGCGATCCCGAGCGCGCGCCTGGCGGGGGGTGGCTCGTCGGTCGAGTCCGGGATCAGGCGTCACACGAACAGGATATCTAGCGGAACAGGCGAAGGGTCAAATACACGGACGACGCGACGCCGATGAGCACGACGAGCCAGCGCAGCAGCTCGGGGTTGGAGCGATCGATGACCCGGCTGCTGAGGAATCCGCCCACGCCCGAGCTCACGAAGAGGGTGGCGGCGCGGGGGATATCGACCCCGCCCAGGGTGAGGAAGTAGACCGTCGCCACCGTGTTCGCCGTGGCGATCACGAGGTTCTTGATGATGGCGACCTCACGCATGTCGAGGCGACCGTCGCGCGCCAGCACCGCGATGCTGATGACGCCCATGCCGGCACCGAAGAAGCCGCAGTAGACGCCACTGCCCCAGAGGCGCCAGTTGGTGTGGGCATGCCCCGAGCCGTGCGGCTGCAGCGCCGGCCTGGGCAGGAGCATGGTGATGGTCGCGAGGGCCACGAGCACGGGGACGATGGCCCCGAAGACGTGGGGTGGGGACACGCGGAGCAGGGTGGCGCCGATGACGGCGCCGAAGCCCGTGATGGCAGCCGGGCGCAGCCACCGACGGAAGAGGGGGCGTCGTGCGCGGGCGTGCGGGAGCAGCGCGAAGCTGTTCCCTCCTCCCATGCCCACGATGTTGGTGACCGCGGCCTGCACCGGAGTCAGGCCGGTGGCCACCAGCAGCGGGAAGGTCATGAGGCTGGCGCCGCCGACGACGCCGTTGATGAGCCCGGCGATCACACCCGCGATGGCCAGGATGACGAGGACGTGCAAGTGCTACTTCAGGAGCTTGCGCAGCACCAGCAGGCCGACTGCGATGGCACCGCTCTTCATGGCCCGGTCCTGGCGGATCTCCCCGCTCACATCGTCGACGTAGAAGTCCTTGACCTGGCCGTACGCCCGCTTGACCGTGCGCTCCCCCTTGGCCAATGTGCGCTTGGCGATCTCCTCCGGCTGCAGGCGGTCGGCAATCTCGTCGAGGTTGGTGACCAAGCGGTCACGCGTCGCATCGATGTCGCTGATGATTTCCTGGGGCTTGCGATCCATGCGGTCAGCCTACGCTGCCGACCCCGCACCCGCAGTGCGTCCGCCTAGGCTTTGCCTGGTCGCGGGCACGACCCGGGGCACGCGGGCGTGGTGGAACAGGCAGACACGCAGGATTTAGGTTCCTGTGCCGCAAGGCGTAGGGGTTCAAGTCCCCTCGCCCGCACGTGCACGACCGAAGGCGCGGATGTGGCGGAATGGCAGACGCAGGGGCCTTAAAAGCCTCGGCCGCAAGGCGTGCGGGTTCGAGTCCCGCCATCCGTACAGGGCCGACGAGTGATCGTCGAGGGCAGCTCGCAGTGGGTCATCTGTGCGCTGCAGATGGAGGACGGGCGCGTGCTCAGCCGAGGAGTTCGGCGATCACCGGAGCCAGTGCGCGGAAGGCCGCTCCACGGTGGCTGATGGCGTCCTTCTCCTCCGCGCTGAGTTCCGCCGTGGTGACGCTGTACCCGTGGGGTTTGAAGATGGGGTCGTAGCCGAAGCCGCCAGCGCCCCGCCGCTCACGGATGAGCACCCCATCGATGGTGCCCTCGACCACGCGCTCCGCGCCGGCCGGGGTGACGATGGCGGCGGCGCAGACGAATCGCGCGCCGCGCCTGCCGTCGGGCACCTCCTGCATCTGGCCGAGCAGCAGCTCGAGGTTCTCCGCGTCGCGTCCGTGCGCCCCGCTCCAGCGGGCGGAGAAGATCCCTGGCATGCCGTTGAGGGCGTCCACGCAGATGCCGGAATCGTCGGCGATGGCGGGCAAGCCGGTGTGCCTCGCGATGGCGCGGGCCTTGATCAAGGCGTTGTCCGCGAAGGTCGCGCCGTCCTCCACCGGGGTCGGGGCATCCGGCCAGTCACGCAGGGACAGGACCTCGATGGCGGCGCTCGCCGTGTCGAGGATGCGCTGCACCTCACCGACCTTGTGCGCGTTGCCCGTCGCGAAGACCACCCGCATGGTCAGGCGCCAACGGCGGCGCGCTGCAGCGCGGCCAACTCGGCGCAGCCGGCGGAGGCCAGCGACAGCAGCTCATCGAGCCGTGCGCGATCGAAGGGCGCACCCTCCGCCGTGCCCTGGACCTCGACGAAGAGGCCGTCGCCGGTCATGACGACGTTCATGTCCGTATCCGCGCGCACATCATCCGCGTAGTGCAGGTCGAGGCGCGTCTCGTCATCGATGATGCCGACGCTGACGGCGGCCACGGAGTGGGGCAACGCAGCGCGCACATCGCGCACGATGGAGCGTTCCTGTGCCCAGGCGAGCGCGTCGTAGAGGGCGACCCAGGCGCCGGTGATCGCAGCGGTGCGAGTGCCGCCATCGGCCTGCAGCACATCGCAGTCGATGACAATGGAGTTCTCGCCCAGATGGGAGAGGTCGATGGCGGCGCGCAGCGAGCGGCCGATCAGCCGCGAGATCTCCTGGGTGCGCCCGCCGAGCCTGCCCTTCACCGATTCCCGGTCATTGCGCGTGGTGGTGGCCCGCGGCAGCATGGCGTACTCCGCCGTCACCCAA